>JBOGJW010000258.1:0-9771 GCA_050745245.1 Terriglobia bacterium
ATGACGTGATCGTGGTGGGCTCGGGATACGGCGGCGCCATCACCGCGGCCCGCATCGCTTGCGCACCGCTGAGCCCGAAAAAGTCGGTCTGCATCCTGGAGCGCGGGCGCGAATGGCCCGTCGGGCAATTTCCCGACACGCTACCAAAAGTCAGCGAGCAGTATCGCACTCCAATCCTGAATCCTACCGGGCTCTACGACCTCCCGGTCTTCAAGGACATCGCCGTGCTGAAAGGCTGCGGATTGGGGGGAACTTCGCTGGTCAACGCGAACGTCGCGATCATTCCTGATGATGACGTTTTCCTGCAGGCGAGCTGGCCGCGAAGCATCAACCGATCAGTTCTGCAGCCGTATTACGACGCGGCGATGAAGATGCTGGCCTCGCGTCCGCACCCTCGCGCGACCGAATTGCTGAAGGTGCAGGCGCTCGAGCGCCGGGCGCGCGAGATCGGCTACGCGGCCGTGGGCGCGCACCTGAACGTCAACTTTGACATCGACGGCCCCAATCCGCACGGCGTGCCGCAAAAACCCTGCATCGATTGCGGCGATTGCCTCACCGGCTGCAACGTGGGAGCCAAAAACACCCTTTACATGAACTACCTGCCGGTAGCGGCCGCGGCGGGGGCGGAGATATTCACCGAGGCCCAGGTGGACTTGGTGGAAAAGCTCGCAAGCGGCGGCTGGCGGATTCACGGCCGCAACTTTGAGCGTTTCCTCCCCAAGCACTTCACGCTGGATGCCGGCACTGTGATTCTCGCCGCGGGCGCGCTGGGCAGCCCGGAAATTCTGCTTCGCTCGGAAATCCACGGGCTTTCTCTTTCTCCGCGCGCGGGCACAGGCTTCAGCGGAAACGGCGACTTCTTCGGCTTCGCCTTCAACGGCGAATACCGCACGAACGTGCTCGGCTCGGGAACTCATCCGGAGATCGCCTGGAAGCCGTATTCAACAGGCCCGTCGATTGTCGGCGTGATTCGCTACGACGGAAAACTGCCGCTCGGCCAGCGCATCGCCGTGGAAGACCTCTCGTTCCCGAGCGCCTACGTCAGCGCCGCAATGATCGCCCTCGGCGCGCTCGGCGGCGAGCTCACCGTCGCCGGACACGAGTCCGAAGAAAAGGCGCGGCGCGCGCTGGACAATCCGTTTGCGCCGTATCAGCCGGACAACGCGATGAACCACACGATGTTCTACCTGGTGATGGGGCACGACAACGCGCAAGGCACGATGCGGCTTGACACGAGCGTGCTCGATCCCAACGGGCGGCTCGAAATCGAGTGGGACGGCGCGGGAAGCGAGCCCCTATTCACGCTGATGAATGAAGAGCTGCGCCGCCACGCGCGAGCTCTCGACGCGGATTTCATCTCGCTGCCCGCGTGGCATCTGCTCCACCTGCGAAAGCTCGTGACCGCGCACCCGCTCGGCGGACTTCCGCTGGGTGAGGATCACCTCCAGGGCGCGGTGGACGAATTCGGCCGCGTATTCACCGGCGATGGCATCGTCCACGAGGGCCTTTTTGTGGCCGATGGCTCGGTGATCCCGTCGGCGCTGGGCGTGAACCCTCTGCTTACCATCTCGGCTTACTCCGAGCGGATGGCGGAAAAACTCGGCCGCAATTTCCAGGGCGAAGCTTATCCGGCGCCCGCGACCGCGACGGCGGTTCACTTTATCGATCCCATTGCCGCGGCGGCGAGCGATGAGGCTGATCTCGAGCGGATCTTCACGCGCGTTGAGACGGGAGACATCGGCACGATGGTGAATGGCGGCGAATGGTCCGTGGACACCGCCCGCGGAATCGTGCGCAACGACACTGCCTGGCGCGGCTTCTTCCCGCGCGGCCACGTCTTTAACCGCATCGCGTCCGCGTTTTCGGAGGGATTTAAGAAGAAATTCTTCCGCACGCCCACGGGCGTCGCGGGCATCACCAGCGACAGCGACGGGCACATCAACGTGGCCAACACGCTTGAGGAAGTGACGCTGGAGAAGAATGCGGGAACGCTCGCCAAGGGCAAGTACATCGTGCTCAAGTACACGCAGGCGCCCTGGACGGGGTTTTACGACGTCTTCAAGGTCATCAACCAGGATCTGCTGATCGGCCGCGCCTGTTTCGACGAGTTTCCGCACGGCGTGCGCCTGGTCACTTTTCCGATGACACGGATTTACCCGCTCGCGAACCTCACCGCTTCCGATCACGCACAGCTCTACGCGCGCTCCGCGGCGCCCAGCCCGCAGCAGCTTGCGGGAGTATGGCAGATGCGGGCGGTATCTAACGCCGGCGATACGGGCGTGATGGCTTACCTGAAATTCGATCTGAAGCCGGACGGGCGCCTCGAAGCGCGCTACCGCCTTCTGGGCCTGCTCGAGGGGCTCTCCGCGCCGGTATTCATGAAGGACCATTTTCAGCTCAACGACTTCACTCCGTTTCACGACGAGATCCGGCTCGTCGCGCCTGACTTCATGCTGGGAAAATACACCACCGCCTTCCCGCCCGCGCTGAAGGATCTCTTTGGCCCCGGCAGCCTGGGGCTTCTGCACCTCGATGAAGCGAAGGACGGGAGCGAACAGTTGTCGCTCTATTACACGCTGACGCGCGCTTCGTCGGACGACATGCCGCCAAATATTTTTCTGGAACCGCTTCTCGACATGCACCTGCCTAGCGGCGTGGGCCTGAGCTTTGACGAGCAGATGACGGGCGTATTTTTCCCGGGACTGGAAGCACCAGCCTCTCGCGAAGATGACGTGAAACTGGAATCCGTCGCGGCCGGTTCCCAGAACGCGACGGATTGCAGCTTTCAGGTAAAGATTGATGTTCGCGACTTGAACGAGTTCCTTCTGAGCCGCGAGCACGAGGCGCAGCTCAGCGGGACAATCCGCTTTGGAGATTTTCAGGGAGCGGGCGAAGCGACCTTCACGGTCGATCCCGAGCGCAGCACGTTCAACTACCTGCGAGTAAATCCGCAGACGCAGGAGACCGAGATCGACTACCACATTTATTTTGAAGACGCTCAGAAGCGAGACTGGCTTTTTACCGCGCGCAAATATCTTCAGCGTAATCCGAACGAGCCGATGGCCGGGGCCGGCGAAATCCTCCACAACTACACCACGGCGTACTGCCACCTCAGCGATGCTGACACGGGAGAGCTTGCAGGCGCGGCGCTGCTGAAGTTCAAAACATTTGAGAATTTCGCCGCTCTGCGAAGTTTCGCCGAGTTCGCTGCGTCGTTCCGGGTGACCGGAACGGATGAAGCGGCGCTGAAGGTGCGAGCGCGGCTGCGCTTCCTGGCCTTCACCAGCCAATTTATTGTCCGCGAGTACGAGCCCTACAGCTTTGAGGGCGAGATCACCGCCGATGCAGTTCGGGAAGACGTGGCGCGCGGGGCCGCGATTCCCGATGAGTTCAGCGACCGGCCGACGGCGGAGCTTCAGGAGATATTGCGCGGCTCGCAGACGCTGCCGCTCGAAACGCTGATCAATCGCGGCGGGGTGAAGATCGATTACGCCAGTCGCCGCATCTGGCGCGACTCCTTCTGGAAAGGGTCGTTTGCCAAGGACTCGCTCCTCGGGCGCGAAGAGCGGCTTCGCAATGCGCTGTTCAGCCGGGGCATATCCAAGGCGGCCATGCTTTATACCGGCGGAAGCTTCTGGAAGCGCTTCGACTCTATTCATGATGGGCAGGCGACGGGATACGTGGTGAATTACGGGCTTCGTTTTCTGCCCGGCAAGCCCGTGGTGAAGCTGGTGAAGTATCCTGACGACAGGCGAAAGTATTTCCGCTCCGGCCAGGATGTTCTGCTGCTGAATTATCTGAACGAGCCCTACCGCATCGTCTACGACACCATCAAAGCCATCGACGAGAATAACTGTATCGGCGTGATGCACCTCGGGAAATTTCCGGATGGCCTCGAGTTCGCTGCGTTCGTAATGGCGCGCAACAATTACCCGTTTGAGAAAATGTCAGTGCCGGACCACCAGGCGATCTTCTATGGCGATCACGTTCACGCGCCGGCGCCGGCCGAGATCGCGGGCGGCTGGGAAGGCCACGTGATCTTCCTCACGCGGCCCGATACAAGCCTGCTCAACCAAGTGAATCCGGTGGCGTTCCGCCTGAACTTCAAGCCAACGCCGAGCGGCGTGGAAGGGCGTTACCGCTTCGGCCTGCTCTCCGGGCCAATGAAGGTGCAGTTCACCGAGGAGTTCGTGCGGCTGATCGATTTCACCAGCTTCCACGACGAGATTCGCATCATCGATGACCGGACGATGATCGGCAAATGGGTGTCGCCGTCCGGCCAGGCGTGGCTGAACAATGGGCTGCTGCGCAAGGCGCTCGAAGGCTATCTCGAGCCCGGGCAGGACCGCTTCGCGTTCTATTACCTTCTGACGCGGGTGTAGGGCCGCCGGCGCGAGACGCCGACAGGTGTGCAAAGCTTTGCACAATTGGGTGCAGAATTCTGGTACAGGCCTGAGAAGGACGACGCAAAAGATGTGGAGGCCAGGCTCTTCAACCGGGACCTGGAGCGTGGGCATGCTGCGCTGACGGGCCTAGAGGCTGAAATGGGAGTGGCTTTTGGCGAGGTTCGTAAACACGCGAGAATCCAGTTTGGAGTATTCAAATGAAAAGTGCGGGCGATACATGGAAGAACTCACCTAAGCTTTTGGCCTGTTCCTTGCTCGGCTCCCTCTTTCCACGCAGGATTTCGGAGAGGTGGCTTTTTGAGCCAAGGACTTTCGCAAGGTCCCGTTGTTGGAGTCCGCGCTGTTCCATGAGGAACTCGATCACCTTGCAGGGCTTCGACGGCTCCAGCGGATAGCGTTCCTGTTCATATCGCTCGACAAGGATCGACATCATTTCGAGAAGCGAACTCTCTTCGAGTGAGAGATCCTTCTCGGCGCGTACCATCAAACCAGCTATTTTTTTGATCATCAGATCGTAATCTTCTTCGTCGTGGATAGGAAGCGGCTGCGTTTTCGCAAGCAGCTTCGCATAGCTCGCCGAGTTTATAAGGGCGGTACTCATGGCTTCTTCCAGCCTCCTCTGTCATATTCTTGGTGGGTCAGCACGTCGCGGATCAATACCATTTCAAGCTCGAAGTTGATGCTGGCGATCAGCCGGTACTTATTCCCGCCGATGTTGAACACGCTGTGAGGACCAACCGGGTCGGCACTCGGGAAGACCCGCCGCAGCTCGACGAGGTTGCTCCACTCGCGGCTTCTTATGACGCGATACCAATTATCGAGAGATGACCGAGCATCCGCATGGCTTCTCTTGAACTTCTCTACCACCTTCCGCCCGATTATTCGCACCCGCACCCTACCGACAATGTTCCCATATCGGGAACCATGCGTCAACTATGTTCTCGCGGCTGGAGCCTGGCGATATGGGAATCGTGGCCACGCAGTTCGGGTTTATGCTGTGGCGGCCGCGGCGCTGCGGAGCGCGCCGTGGAGAATCCAATCGACTTCTTTGTGCGCGTAGGGATACGCGATGAAGTCATAGGCGCCGCAGCCCATGGCGTCGATGTAGAGCTTGCTGTCGTAGAAGGGCGCGCAGACCACCACGGGGACATTCTCGCGCCGGGCCTCGTGCGAATCGAGGATGTCGCGGAAGTTGCCGTCCTCGAGCTCTGACTGACAGAATACGACCGCCACCGGCTCGCGGCCGAGGACATCTTTGGCTTCCCGCAGGGTTGATGTGAAGACCGGCTCAACGCCGGCAAATCGCAAGGCCGCCGACAAGGCCTTCTTCCCATCCAGATCGGAGAGAGCAACCAAGATTTTCCTGGCCTTCAGCATAAACGCCTCCGTAGGAATTCCTGATCCCCTCTTGCGTTTACAAATGATTAACGATTGAGGCTGCCCGCGTCCGTCCGCTGGTGTGGGGGGGGGCGAACGCGCCAGCCTCTGAGGGCACAAGCCGGAGCTGCGCCCTTTACCTCAGGGCGTTTCACGGCGCTGTTGGCGCTGCTTCCTGGCTTCCGCGCGAAGCCTTGAAGCGGCCGCTTGTCCTCTCCCGGGCTTCTCTATCGTATCCCAAAAATCGCCCTGGAGCGCTCTTCCTGGAACGGCTCGAACTCCTCCGCCAGGGAAAGGTCCAACACCTTCGCCCGAACACCCTCTGAAAGATCCTGGAGACGCACGCGATAGCCGTTCTTGAAACGGACAGCATCACGATAGGTGTTCACCGCGGCGGTGAGCTGGGTAAAGGTGACCTCCTCGGCCGGGCCGACGCCGAGGTCCATCTGCAGCCGCTTCGGGATCTCCTGCAGCCTGAGCCGAGCGCCCGGAGGAATACAGACTGCCGGCACGTTCGAGATTTTGGGCGGGGCAAAGAAGCTCCGCAGCGCGCGCCAGAAGCCCTGCGAGCGCGCCTCAACCGCGCCGACGGCCTGATACAGGTCCGCGGGCGAGGCAAAGCCGAGCGAGCCGGTTGGAAATCGGTGCATCACCAACTCCTCCCTGTCCCTGGCCAGCCGGTTCGGAATGCACATAAGTGAATAGTCGCACATAATTTCCTCCTTCGTCGAATTGTGATGTCTTGGCACGGGCGGCGGACGCGCGAAATATCAGCCTCCGGCCACTTCGCCCCGCGCTGATCTTTGGGGATGCTGGCGCGATGCCTGCGGTGCAGAAGCTCGCGTGTCAATGCCTCAGTTTCCGGCGCATAGAGGCAGCTTTATGCTGTCATCGACGGTGGCGGGCGACCCTGCCGCTCCTTTGGCATTGCGCAGCATGACGCGGCCGCCACCGCCGGTCACTTTGGCTCCACGGGATAGCCCGCCCGGCGCCAAGCCTCAAACCCTCCGATCAGCGGCTGGGCGTTAAGGAACCCGTGCCGCATCAGCTTCTCGGCGACCCGTGTGCTGGCCTGTTCATCGGGCGAGCTGCAATAACTCACCACAGGATGTCCGAGGGGAAGCTCCTTCAGGTGCTGGGCGACCTCGTCTTCGGGGACGTGGATGGCTCCTGGCAGCTTGGCGTCCGTCGCGCTCCACTCGCTTGAGGAGCGCGTATCGACGAACACGAAACGCTCGCCATGCCCCATGCGCGCCATCACTTCGCTGGCCGTGAGGCCGACAGCTTGTATCGGGGGCCGCTGCATCGTCGAAACCGATTCTACCGCCGCATCGCGCAATTCAACTATCCTCGCGCTGGTATAGGGCACATGCCATGCCAAAGACTCTGTTACGGCGGCCGGTCAGTCGAACGGCCTGACTTGCAGGGACTTAGGTGTTGTGGGGCGCGCCGCTAGTTGGCCGGGAGACAGGCACGGGAGCGTTCCGCTATGGTGCTATTTCGCCATATGGCGGAATAGCGTCACAATTCGGTGCGCGCGATTCCGAGCTTACGCATCTTCGAGTTCAGCGTGCTGCGCTTGAGACCCAGTCGCGCAGCTGCGCCTAGGCGCCCGGCAATCACGCCGCGCGTCTCGCGTAAGACAGTGAGGATATGCTCGCGCTCTACGGCTTCAAGCGTCCCCTGCGGGCCGGAAGGTTCTTCGGGGGCGCTTTTGAGCTCGGAGAGTGGAACGTTCAGAATTGATCCTCGCGTCAGGATCACCGCGCGCTCGAGGAAGTTCCCCAGCTCGCGGACGTTGCCCGGCCAGTCCCACTGCACCAGGGCTTCCATGACCTCGGGCGGGATGGTCTCAATTCTGCGATTCATGCGGAACGCGTGCTTTTGCACGAAGTACCTGACGAGCAGAGGAATGTCCTCGCGCCGCTCGCGCAGCGGGGGCACGATAATGGGGAACACTTTTAGCCGGTAATAGAGATCGCTGCGGAAGTCGCCGGCGCGGACCATTTTCGAGAGGTCGCGATTGGTGGCTGCGATCAGCCGCATGTCCACGGGAATAGTGCGCGTGCTGCCCAGGCGTTCGAACTCTTTCTCCTGAAGCGCGCGCAAGAGCTTAGGCTGCAGTTCGAGCGGAATGTCGCCGACCTCGTCCAGAAAAAGCGTTCCCTGGTGAGCCAGGTCCAGGCGGCCCAGGCGCTGCGCGCTCGCGCCGGTAAAGGCGCCTTTTTCGTGGCCGAACAACTCGCTTTCCAGCAAGCCCGTCGGGATGGCGGCGCAGTTGAATCGCACGAAGATATGACCGCGCCGGGGGCTCAGCGCATGAATCGCGCGCGCAATCAGTTCCTTCCCGGTGCCGGTTTCGCCCAGAATCAGCGCGGTGGCATCGGTGGGCGCGACCGTCTCCACCTGTTTCAAAATCCGGCGAAGCGTCGGGCTTTTGCCCACGATCTCGTCGAAGCTGGATTCGGTCTGAAGCTTCGTCTGGAGATAGAGTTTCTCATGAGCCAGCTTGTCCTTAAGTTCCACCACGCGCCGGAAGGCGAGCGCATTATCGAGAGCGATCGCGATCTGGTTGGCCACCTGCACCAGCAGGTTGAGTTCGCGCGCGGGGAGGCCGCCTTCGCCTCGCCGGGCTACGCACAGCGCGCCCAGAGTACGCTCGCGCCCCGGTAGCGGCAGAAAGCAGGCCGAATGCATTCCCGCTTCGATCATCGGGCCGGTGGCGCTTCGCGAAAAGCGCGGGTCGGCCAGCGTGTGGAGCGCCAGAGGCTCGCCGCGCGCAAAAGCCCAGCCCTCCGGCGACCCTTCAATCGGCAGCAGTGCGCCGCCGTGAAATGGGTCCGGCTCACCCGGTGACTCATCCAGCGGGATCAGCCGCAGCACTTCGCTTCCCGGCTCGTGCAGCGCCAGTGCGCCGTAGTCGTGCGGCGCCACCTGCCCGAGCGTCGAGCGAATGGCGTTGAGGAGCTCGCGCGCATCCAGGTTCGAGACGAGCACGTTGGTGATTTCGAGCAGCAGCGTATCCTCTGCCCGCTTCCGCGCCGTGAAGTCCCGGGTCAATTGCGCGAAGCCGCGGAGGCGGCCGTGCTCGTCGCGCAGCGCGGTGGTCATAACGTTCGCCCAGAAGCGCGAGCCATCCTTGCGCAGCCGCCAGCCCTCGTCCTCAATTTCGCCTTCATCCCCGGCCAGGCGCAGATGCTCTTCCGGCTTGCCCCGCTCGGCGTCCTCGGCGGGATAGAAGGTGCGGAAATGCTTCTCCAGGACCTCCTTCGCGCTGTACCCGTGAATGGATTCGGCGCCTGCGTTCCAGCTCGAAATGCGCCCGTCCGGATCGAGCATAAAAATGGCGCAGTCCTTCACACCCTGCACCAGCAGCCGGAACTGCTCCTCGCGCTCGCGCAGCTCGTGTTCGCGCTGCCTCCGGCCAGTGACGTCACGCACAGCGCACAGGAAGCAGCCCTGTTCATCGAGCGGGATGATCAGCAAGTCGGCTGGAAATTCTGTGCCGTCTTTGCGCCGGAGGTAGAGGTCGGCAACGCCCCCATCCCGGCCGGCAGATGGACCGTCAGGCGCCGTGCGGGCCGGATGGAACGGTTTGGATTCTGGCGAAAATTGCGGGGATAGCAGGTCCAGCTTCTGGCCGAGCAGCTCGGGCCGGGAGTAACCGAAAAGCCTTTCGGCTCCGGGGTTCACCCGCAGAATCACACCGTCTCGGTCTGTTATGATGGTGGCATCGGGAGCAGCCTTGAAGATACTTTCGAGTATCGCCGGCGTCATCGATTTTCCCCAGCCCCGCGCGCGCCCGGTGATTGCCAGGCGGAATGTGGAACTTGGCTTCTATCTTACGCAGGGCGAGCGTGCAGCGGCAACCAGTTTCCGCGTATGCAGAGGACAAGTTAGGCGATCCTGCTGAACCTCCTCCCTACCTGCGCATCAATTGCGTGACCTGAATGAGATTGCCACAGGTGTCCTTCAGCATGGCGATCTT
>JBOGJW010000259.1:0-8517 GCA_050745245.1 Terriglobia bacterium
CCGGTGATTGCGGCTCTGGCGCGCGCCCATCCGAAGGACATCGAGCGCGCCGCCGAAGCGCTGAAGGGCGCCGAGCGCGCGCGCATCCACACGTTCCTGGCCACGTCGGACATCCACCTGAAATACAAGCTGCGCAAGACACGCGAGGAAATTCTGAAGCAGATTAGCGAATCGGTCCGTCAGGCGAAATCGTTGTGCGCGGACGTCGAATTTTCGCCCGAGGACGCCGGCCGCACCGACCGCGCTTATCTTATCGAGTGCTGCCAGGCGGCGGTGGATGCGGGCGCTGGGGTGCTGAACCTGCCAGACACGGTGGGCTATTGCCTCGAATTCGAATACGAGCTGATGTTCGCCGACGTGCGGGCGCGCATTCCGGGCGTGATCCTGAGCACGCACACACATGACGACCTGGGGCTCGCCGTCGCCAACACGCTGGCCGGAATCCGGGGCGGAGCGCGCCAGGTGGAGTGCACCATCAATGGCATTGGCGAGCGGGCAGGCAATGCCGCGCTGGAAGAAGTGGTGATGGCGCTGCGCGTTCGCGCCGACGTGACGCGAGTGTCGACCGCAATCCGCACCGAAGAACTCTATCCCTCGAGCCTGCTACTAGCGCGACTCACCGGCGTGGCCCCGCAACGAAACAAAGCGATTGTGGGCTTGAACGCCTTCGCCCACGAGGCTGGCATCCACCAGGACGGCGTTCTGAAGAACGCCATCACCTATGAGATCATGCAGCCCCAGACGGTGGGCATGCCTTCGAACGATCTCGTCCTGGGTAAGCACTCCGGGCGGCACGCCCTCGCCAAGCGCTACGAGGAGCTGGGGTATCGGCTGAGCAAGCCGGAGCTCGACCGCGCCTACGAGGCGTTCTGCCAAATCGCGGACCGCAAGAAGCGCGTGTACGATGAGGACCTTCTCGCCATTTTTCCCGACGGCCTCGAAAGCGCTCCCGAAACGTTCAGCCTGAAACTGATCCAGAGCGTCGCCTCAACCGGCGGGCTCTCGACGGCCACAGTGGAGCTGGCGAAAGAAGGGCAGGTCTATCACGATTCGGCGACGGCGGAGGGGCCGTGCGACGCGGCGTTCCGCGCCATCGGCCGCATTACCGGACTTTCCGGCCGCGTCGAGGACCTCACCATGCACACCGTCGGAGAGGGAGCGCTCGGCATCGCCGAAGTCTCCATCCGCGCGCGCTTCGAGGGCCGCGAGTTTACCGGAAAATGCACCAGCCAGAACGTGGTGGAGGCCGCGGCACGGGCCTACCTGCAAGCCGCCAATCGCGCCGCGTACGAGCTTGCGCGGGCCGCCGAAGCCGCAGCCGCCGCTCCCAGGTCCGTCCACTCCAATGAAGCGGTTGACCGCATGTTGCCCGGAGGGTATTAACAGATCCTCAATGATTCAACCCTCACGGCTCGAGAAGCTGCTCGCGGGCTCGCCCGAACCCGGCAACATCTTCCACATCGCCGAGCTGAGTTATAAACGCCTGCAGGGCTTCGATCGGGACCACACGGTGGTCCTCTTCAGCGTCAGCCCGCTTGAGGAGCACGGCAGCCACTTGCCCGTGGGCACGGACCTGTTTGAGGCGGAGTTCTTCAGCGCGGAGCTCGCCCGGCGGCTGGCCGAGCGCAAGGCCAACTGGAATGTCCTGCTGGGCCCGCCGCTACCCATCGGCGCCTCGGCATTCGACGGCCCCGGAACGCTGCTGGTGCGCGCCGGCACGGTTCGCCGCGCGGCGCGGGACTACGGTGCGGCCCTCGCCCGCCACGGCTTCAAATACATCCTGGTGATGAACGCTCACGCTGGTCCGCGCCATGTGCTGGCGCTCGAGCGCGCAGCCGCCGCGGTTTCGCGGCGGTACGGAGTGCGGATGTTCTCGCTCAGCGGACCGGTGTTGTGGAAGCTTTTGCGCGGGAAGTACCTTCACCGCCTTGAAGCCCTCATCGGGAGGCCGTTGACGCCGGACGAAAGCGAGGCGGTGCGCGGCGACGCGCACGGCGGCTTGTTGGAAACGTCGCTCCTGCTGCGCTGCCGCCCCGAGCTGGTGGGCGCCGAATATCCCAATCTACCGCCGCAGCGCTTCTCGCTTCTGGATGCGCTGGTGCCGAATTATCCCCTTCGTCTCGGCAACCGGCAAGGCTACATTGGCAGCCCGGCCGCGGCAAGCGCCTCCTGGGGCGAGACGGCGCGCCGACTCTTGTTGGACGCCGCCTGGGACCTCGTCGAGCCCGTGCTCGATGCGCAAAACAGAAGCTGGCGGCGCAACGCGCTGCTCTTTAAGACCACCATTGCAGGCGCAACGCTTCCTCGTATCGCCGCCGGCGTGGGCGTGCTGGCCGTCGGCACGCTCGGCCTGTGCGCCTTCGGAACCGGCGCGCTCGTGTATCGTCTCGCGCGGCGGAAAAAATCGTGATCTGGGAGACCTACTCTGCACCCGTATTACTCGCCCCGAGGGGGAACGAGGCGTGGGCGGCTAATTCGGGGCCGGCGCGCTCGCCGGCGAGCAGTCTGAAGTAGCCGGCGGCGGCGATCATGGCGGCGTTGTCGGTGGAGAGGGCCGGCGAGGGGAAAAAAGCCGCGAGCCCGGCGGACTTGGCAACCTGAGACAGGCGAGACCGGAGCAGCGAATTGCAGGCTACCCCTCCCGCTACAAAAATGTGTCGAAGCTTGCATTTCTCGGCGGCAGCGAGGGTGCGCCCGACAAGGTCAGAGACCACCACCTCCTGAAAGCTGGCAATCAGATCGAGCGTGGCGGCGGAGCAATGGGCTCGCAGCTCGTCGGGCGTGGCGCGGCCCGCGGTCTTGAGCCACTCGCGCCGGCGCTCCGCCTCCGCCCCGAGCTCGCTATCGCGCACGCGATACAGGACGGCGGTCTTAAGCCCCGAGAAGCTGAAATCGAACTGATTGCCTCTCATCCGCACCGGACCAAGCTTCACCGAGCGCGGGTCGCCGTAGCGTGCCAGCTTATCGATCACGGGTCCGCCGGGATAGCCTAGCGCGAGCAGCTTGGCGACTTTGTCGAATGCTTCTCCGGCGGCATCATCGCGGGTTTGGCCGAGCCGAGAGTACGTGAACGCCGGGGCTGCGGAAGCGCTTCCATCGCCGGCCTCCACCCGAAACAGCGACGTGTGGCCTCCGGAGACCACCAGCGAGACGCAAGGAAAGTGCGCCTCCTCAGCGGCGGCGCCGGCCCGGCGCGCCATCTTGTTTTCCAGCCACACGGAGTGGATGTGCCCCTCGAGATGGTTCACGCCCACCAGCGGCTTCGCCAGCGCCAGCGCCAGCGCCTTCGCATAAACCAGCCCTACCAGCAGCGACCCGATAAGGCCCGGACCTTCGGTGACCGCGAGCCCATCGATATCTCCCACGCCGAGGCTGGCTGCGCGGCACGCTTCCTCCACCACCGGCGCGATTTTCTGCAAATGCTCGCGGCTGGCAAGCTCCGGAACCACGCCGCCGTATTTTGCGTGCGTCAGGACCTGAGACGCGACAATGTTTGAGAGAATGCGCTCGCCATCCTCCACCCACGCCGCAGCGGTTTCGTCGCAGCTCGATTCAATGCCCAGAATACGCATCGTCAGGCCTGTTGATGAAAAACATGTAGCGCAGGCTTTATGCCGCCATGCGGCCACTGAGAATACTGGATCAATGGCGATATAAAATCGCCGCTACGCCGTTTGAGCAGGTTTTTTCGGCAACGCGCTAAGGCGTCCCCTCCGATATGCTAGCATCAAACAGAAGGCGGGGCCGTTGTGAGTCCGTGTAAAGATTGCGGTTGTGCGCTGTAGCGGCACCCCAAGCCCTCGCAAGGCGGGGAGCGCCGAATCTGATTCAAAACCGGAAACCGGCGGTCGCAGACCGCCGCTACAGCGCGGTCTTCCGGCCGAGGTCACTATGGAAATTCGCAAAGCTGTTTTGCCGGTTGCGGGCTTGGGCACGCGCTTTCTGCCCGCGACCAAGGCGCAGCCAAAAGAGATGCTGCCGGTAGTTGACAAACCCCTGGTGCAATATGGGGTGGAAGAGGTCGCGGCTTCCGGCATTCCGCTGGTGATCTTCGTGACCGGGCGCGGCAAGGGTGCGATTGAAGATCATTTCGACGTCTCCTTCGAGCTTGAACACATGCTGGCCGGCCAGGGCAAGGAGGAACTGCTCCATCGCGTGCGCTCGATCTCGTGCCTCGAGCAGATTGTGTATCTTCGCCAGAAGAAACCCCTGGGCCTGGGCCACGCTATCCTCGTAGCCAGGGACATGATCGGGCAGGAGCCGTTCGCGGTGCTCCTCTCCGACGATATCGTCGACGCTCGCGTTCCCTGCCTGAAGCAGATGATGGATATCTACGCGCGCTACAGGGGCTGCGTGATTGCCATCCAGAAGGTAGACCGGAAAGCGGTTTCAAGTTACGGGATCATCAAGGGCAGCCCGGTTGCGGGCGCCCAGAACGGCCGTGGGCGGCTCTACCGCATCGAGGACATGGTGGAAAAGCCCGACCTTTCCAAGGCGCCCTCTCAGCTCGCCATTATTGGCCGGTACATTCTAACGCCCGGCATCTTCGAGGAGCTGTCTGCGACGCCGCGCGGCGCCGGCTCGGAGATTCAGCTCACCGACGCGATTCGGCGGTTGCTGAAAAAGGAGCCTGTTTACGGATACGTGTTCGAGGGCCGGCGCTATGATGCGGGCGACAAGCTCGGGTTCCTGCAGGCGACCGTCGAGCTGGCGCTGAAGCAGCCGGAGCTGGCGAAGCCGTTCAGGAAATATCTGAAGGGGCTGAAAATCTAGCGGTCCGCCTTGCTGTACTACGAGAAGCAGGCCCCTCGCTGCCGCTCAGGATGACACCATCCAGACCGTGGGTTTGCACCCCGCCGCCAAAAGTGGGGTAGCGCGGACCTGCGTTTTTCAGGTCCGCGGTTTTTCCGTCAGGCCTTGAACAAATGCCGCAGACCTCAAGGGCCGAGGTCTGCCCTGAAAATTTTGGGTAGGCGTCCCTCACCCGGCTCGCTCTGCTCGCCACCCTCTCCCGCGGGAGAGGGCGTGAGTCCCCAGGGAGCTAATGCCCTCTCCCTTGGGGAGAGGGTGCCCGAGGGACGAGGGCGGGTGAGGGTCATCTTCGTCCTTCGGGGTGTCGCCCAGCGACATGAGCGACTGCATTGCAATACCGTAATTTCTTTTTTTTTAGCAAACATTTTGGATGCGTGCGGGCCACCGCCACCGGTGTCACCCCCGCGCGGCTCGGGCGCAGAAAATGTTAAAAATTCGTTAATTCTCATCTCGGGACTTCATACGCCCGTGCGATTCGTGCTACATTTCGGTTATGAAAAGTAACAAGTGTCCCGGATGCGGATCAACCCGCACCACTAAGTCTCCGAGCGGGAGACATCTGATCTGTGTGGAGTGCCAGCGCATCATCCTCAAGGAAGAAGGCGCTCGGCCGTCGCGGAGAGGGTCCGCGATGCGTTCTCGCCGGTTGGAGCCTTCCCCTGGAACGGCTGGATAGAGTCTGCGTAAAAACTGCGGCTGTAGCGGCGTTCTGTGACCGCCGGTCTCAAGTAAATTCGAGGCTGCCGCCGGGGCGACCATGCTACGAGCTGCCGCGACAGCGGAGGACTGTGCCTTTGACACAGACTCGGGTCGCCCGCGCTTAAAAATACGTCACACCGTGATCTATGTGGCGGCGCCCTTCGCGCCCCAGCTCACGGCTTCCTTTGCGGTGTTGCGCAGGCTCTTTACTTCATCGTAGGTGGGAAGGTATTCCATCGCGGCGTAGTGCCCGTAGTGAAGCTGCCCCAGCTTCTTGAAGATGTTCCTGTAGTCGATCTCCCCCGTGCCCGGCTCGTGCCGCCCAGGCACATCTGCGATGTGAACCAGGCCCACGAGGTCGATATTCTTTTCGAGCTTCTCAATAAGATTTCCCTCCGCGATCTGCTCATGATAGAAATCGTACAGAAACCGCACCTGCGGGTGATCCACGGCGCGGATGATCTCGAAGCCCTCCGCAACCGAGGTCAGGAAATAGCGCGGGTTTTCTTCCGGGTCGATGTTCTCTACCAGCAGGCGGACGTTCTTGCCCTCTGCCACCTCTGCCGCTCTGTTTAAGCCGTCGATACAGCTTTGATGCTGCGCCTCGTGCGACATGCCGGGAACACGATTTCCGGACATCACGATCAGCGCCGGGCACTCAAGCCGGTCGAGCACCGGCAGCAGGCCCCGCAGGTCGGCGAGAAACGTATCGCGCTCCGCCGGATTGCCTACGCCGTATTTCAGGCCCGACGTCGTGTCATAGTGAATCCCCAGCGCGCGCCGCTTGCGATCGAAGTTGCGCCAGTCGCTCTCGCTCCATTTCCTGAACTGGCCCGTCAGCTCGACGTTCCGGTAGCCCGCCTCAGCCACCTTCTCAAGCTGCTGGTCGAAGGGCAGCTTACGGAACACCGTCCACAGCATCACCGAAATCTGAAATGGCGCAGCAGGTGTGGATGTGTCCGGGCTGGCAAGCGCGCCTCCCCCGCCGCCCAGCGCGAGACCTCCTAGCGCGGCGCCGCCCAGCCTGCGAGAAAAAGTGCGACGATCCATAAGACAAGGCAGAAACTAGAACTCAGAAATCAGAAGTTAGAAAACCTGAGCCACCGGATTTGTTGCCCAGGAAGAGTTCTGATTTCTGATTTCATATTTGTCCTTTGCGCGCCTGGCTGATGAGATAATCGCAGCCGTGGCAGAGGATCGCCATCATGGTCAGCGTGGGATTCTGGCAGCCGGAAGAGACAAAGCTGCTGCCATCCATCACAAACAGGTTCTTGACATCGTGAGACTGGCAGTACTTGTTGAGCACCGACTTCTTCGGATCGCTGCCCATCCGCGCGACGCCAACTTCGTGGATGGCGTGGCCAAAAGGATTCATGTGCTCGTGCATCTGAACGTCCTTGGCGCCGGCGGCCTCCAGCATTTCCGCGGCCGAAATCGCGATGTTGTGACCCATCTTATACTCGTTCTCTCCGTAAGAAGCCACAATCCTCAGCGCCGGCACGCCCCAGGCGTCGGAAACGTTCTTGTCGAGTTCGCAGTAATTATCCCAGCGCGCCAGGCACTCGCCGAACCCGCCCAGGCCGATGCCCCAGTTACCCTGTTTCACGCGCTGCTTGTATTCCTTTCCGAAGCCTTCCGCATCATAGGCGAACTCCGGCGAGCTGCCGCCCTGGTACCCGAATCCGCGGATGAAGTTTTTATCGCGATCGGTAACGTTACGGAAGCGGATCGCATAAATACCGTTGGGGCGGCGCGGCGGGCCCGCCCACGGGCGCGTCTCGAGCATCGGCATGGCGCCGGAAGCGCCGAACCCCGTCACGTGATCCATCAGGTAGTGGCCCAGCACGCCGCTCGAATTGGCAAGCCCGTTAGGATATTGCCGGTTCGCGGAGTTCAACAGGATACGCACCGACTCGAGCGATTGCGCGCAGAGGATCACCGCCTTGCCGCGCAGCTCTCTCGTGACGCGCGTCACGCGGTCCACGTAGCGGATGCCGCTGGCCTTGTTGCTGTTCATGTCCATCACCACGTGGCTCACCACCGAGTCGGTCAGGAGTGTAAGCCGGCCGGTGGCCTGCGCGGCGGCGATGGTTGTGGTGGGGCTATTAAAGTACGAATGCGTCATGCAACCGCGCTCGCACGGACCGCAGTAATGGCAGGGCGCGCGGCCGTTCACCGGCGCGGTAAGATTTGCAGAACGTCCAATGGTAATGGTGCGGCCCCACTTCTCCTTCACCGCTTTGCGCAGCAATAACTCGCCGCAGGTCATGTGCATCGGCGGGAGGAATTGTCCGTCAGGAAGCTGCGGCACGCCCTCCCGTGCGCCGGTCACCCCGACAAAGCGTTCCGCCTTGTCATAATAGGGAGCGAGCTCGGCGTAGCTGATGGGCCAGTCCTCACCGTACCCATCGTGGCTCGCAGCTTTGAAATCGAGATCGCTGAATCGATAGCACTGCCGCCCCCAAACCAGCGAGCGGCCGCCCAGGATGCGCAGGCGAAACCAGTTTACCGGCTTACCTTCCACCTGCACGTAGGGATTCTCGAAGTCATTCACAAACCAGTCGTAGTTGTATTCCATGCAGGCGTAGCAGCGCACCTGGATGGGCCGCGTCTTGGCCGGGATAGGCGAAAATCCGTGGTAGCGCACCTGGTAGGGAATGACGTGCTCGGTGAAGTCCTTTTCAGGGTAGAGCATTCGACCGGCCTCGACGAGCGCCACCCGCAGGCCCGCTTCGGTGAGCTCCTTTGCGGCCCAGCCGCCTGTCGCGCCCGAGCCTACTACAATGGCATCAAATACCTGTTTCGAACCCGGATGATTCACCGGCATCGCACCTCCAGTGACAAGTGACGAGTGGCAAGCAAAAGCGGGTAGCGCAGAGCTGCGTTTTCAGGTCCGCGGTTTTTTTTCAGCCCGCAGGTAAAAGCCGCATCTATAATGGCGTCGGCGTTGTCAAGGTTTTTTTAGCCCTTTTTGGGGACACGTCGGCTGCCGCGTGCCGGGCGCGG
>JBOGJW010000260.1:0-4129 GCA_050745245.1 Terriglobia bacterium
GGCAGGCGCATGAGGATCGCCCAGGTGGCGCCACTCTACGAGAGCGTTCCTCCCCTGTTCTACGGCGGCACGGAGCGTGTCGTTTCTTATCTTACCGAGGAGCTGATACGGCAAGGTCACGACGTTACGCTGTTTGCGAGCGGAGATTCGGTAACCGCAGCGCGGCTGGCGCCTCAATGCCCGCGCTCTTTGCGGCAGGATCATGAATGCATCGACCAACTGGCTCACCACATCCTGATGCTCGAGCGGGTGATTCGGCAGTCGGATAACTTCGACATCATTCATTTCCACATTGATTACCTGCATTTCCCCTGGAGCCGCCGGCGGGGCATTACTCACCTCACCACGCTGCATGGTCGGCTCGATATCCCGGACCTTGTCCCGCTCTACCGTGAATTCGACGAGATGCCCGTGGTCTCGATTTCGAACGCTCAGCGGATTCCGCTTCCGTGGCTGAACTGGCAGGGCACGATTTACCACGGCCTGCCGCGCGATCTCTATACTTTTCAGGACCATCCTGAGGGCTACTTGGCGTTCCTGGGCCGCATCTCCCCGGAAAAGGGCGTTGACCGCGCTATTGAGATTGCGCGGCATGCCGGCTTGAAGTTCCGCATGGCCGCCAAGGTGGACCGCGTGGACCGCGAATATTTCCGGGACGTGATCCAGCCGCTTCTCGATCCGGGCTTCGTCGAGTACGTTGGCGAGATCGGCGAGCGGGAGAAGAACCGGTTTTTGGGCGGCGCGCTCGCATTGGTTCTGCCGGTTGACTGGCCCGAGCCTTTTGGAATGGTCATGATTGAAGCCATGGCTTGCGGAACGCCGGTGATCGCTTTCGGGCGCGGGTCAATTCCCGAGGTGCTGCGCGACGGAGTGACGGGATTCATCGTAGAGAATGTCGCCGGAGCGGTGGATGCGGTGGCGCGAGTGGCCTCTCTCAACCGCAGGCTGTGCCGCGAAGAGTTCGAGCAGCGCTTCGACGTGGCGCGCATGGCGCGGGAGTACGTGGACGTGTATGCACGCCTGATCCTGGAGAAAACGGCACGCGCTGCCGTTGCGGGCGCTTCAGCGCATCCGTTCTCCGAGTATCGATCGCACCGCGAAAAGCACCCCGTTTCCCCCGGTGAAGCCCTTCCACTGCGCTCAGCCCTGCCGCGCCAGCGGCTTTAGGCGGTGTCTGAAAACTGCGATTTTGCGCTGTAGCGGCGCTCGACGCCTGGTCGCCGCGGCGACAGCGCCGGACTTAATTCAATTCAGACCGGCGGTCACAGACCGCCGCTACAGCCGCGGGTTTGCAGCTTGCCCTCCTTCACACAATCCGATTAAATAGTTCGAGGGGACCGAAGATGCCCGGCGAGAGTTCAGCAAAAGAGATCATACGGGTCAAGGACCGCTTTTACATCCTGGCGAGCTCGTCACTCGCCGACAGCAGGACCCAGGTTTTGAAGCAGGACGAGAGCTTCGCCGTCTTTGACCGGCACGGCGATATTGACCTGGTCGGCAGCACCGCGCAGGGTCTTTTCCACGAAGGAACACGATTCCTCTCCCACCTGGTGCTGATGCTGAATGGCGAGCGGCCCATCCTTCTCAGTTCCGCCGTCAAGGAAGACAATCTGCTCCTCACCGTCGACCTCGAGAATCCCGACATTCTCTCCGACGGCAACATCGTGCTCGCGCGCGGCGCGCTTCACATCTCTCGTGAGAAGCTCCTGTGGGGCGGCGTCTGCTATGAGCGCTTCGCCGTCGCAAATTACGGCCTTTCCGACGTCTCCGTGTCGGCCTCGATTCAGTTCCAGGCGGATTTTGCCGACGTCTTCGAGGTACGCGGCACCAAGCGCGACCGCCGGGGGCGCAGCCTGGAGCCCAAGGTCGGGCGCTACGAAGTGGTGCTCGAATACGAGGGCCTTGATAAGGTGATCCGTCGCAGCCGCATCCGGTGCTCGCCTAAGCCGGCGCGCCTGCAGCATTCCGAAATGCGGTTCGAAATTAACCTCCCGCCCGGCGGGCGTCAAAGTTTTCTGCTCACTGTCGCCTGCGAGACGGAGCCCGGCGGCGCGCCCCACGTCCAGCCAATCGAATCCGCGTTCCAGCAGGCGGACGATGCTCTGCGGACGACGCGAGAGATGCTGCCGAAGATCCATACGTCCAACGAGCAATTTAACGACTGGATTAACCGCGCCGGCGCGGACCTGCGCATGTTAACCAGCATGACGCCGGAGGGCCCGTACCCTTACGCCGGCGTTCCATGGTTCAGCGCGCCATTCGGACGCGATGGCATCATTACGGCGCTGGAAATGCTTTGGATCGAGCCGGTGCTGGCGCACAGTGTGCTCGCGTACCTGGCGGCGACGCAGGCGACGGAAACCATTCCCGAATCCGACGCCGAGCCGGGAAAAATCCTGCACGAGGCGCGGGGCGGCGAGATGGCGGCGCTGAAGGAAGTCCCCTTCGGGCGTTACTACGGCAGCGTCGATGCCACCCCGCTTTTTATAATGCTGGCCGGGGCATACTTCGAGCGCACCGGCGACCGCGAGCTGATCGAGCGCATTTGGCCCAATATCGAGCTTGCCGCCGCCTGGATCGAGAAATATGGCGACACCGACGGCGACGGCTTCGTCGAATACGCCCGCCACTCAGCGAACGGACTGGAGCAGCAGGGCTGGAAGGATTCGCGCGACTCCATTTACCACGCCGACGGCAGGCTGGCCGAGCCGCCTATAGCGCTATGCGAGGTTCAAGGGTACGTATTCTCGGCCTTTCACCGGGCGGCGGTGCTTGCCGAGGCGCTCGGGGATGCTCAGAAGGCCTCAGCGCTGCGCGCGAAGGCTCAACGGCTGCGCGCAAAGTTCGAAGAGGCGTTCTGGTGCGACGACATCTCCTGCTACGCGCTCGCGCTCGACGGGGCGAAAAAGCCCTGCCAAGTGCGAGCGTCGAACGCCGGGCACTGCCTGTTCGCGGGCATCGCGAGCGACGAACATGCCCGCCGCACCACGGAGACCCTGCTGCGCGATGACGTATTCAGCGGCTGGGGTATCCGCACCGTGAGCTCCACCTCGCCTCGCTTCAACCCGATGTCGTACCACAACGGCTCCGTCTGGCCCCACGATAATGCCCTGATCGCCTCCGGGATGGCGCGCTACGGCCTGGCCGAATCCGCCGTTCGCGTCTTCACCGGGATTTTCGACGCGGCCATTTTCGTGGACCTGCACCGCCTGCCCGAGCTCTTCTGCGGGTTCAGGCGCCGGCCCGGCGAAGGCCCCATCCTTTATCCCGTCGCCTGCTCGCCCCAGGCTTGGTCGGCGGCGTCGGTCTTCATGCTGCTGGGCGCCTGCCTGGGCATCTCGGTTACGGCCAAACCCGCCCAGATCCGCTTCACGCACGCATTCCTGCCCGAATCGGTGCCAGAGGTAAAGATCGAGCGTCTTGCGGTGGGCGAGGCGAGCGTCGATCTCTCCATCCTGCGATTCAAAGACCACGTTTCGGTGAATATCCTCCGCCGCGAAGGCGACGTGGAGATCATCGCGGTCAAGTGAAGTCCGGAGCCGTGGTAGGCACGGTCAACCTGCTTCTGGTTGACCGTGGGTTTGTAAACTGGGTAAAGAGCCTACGATCAGGAAGACGCTGATTGGGGCATCCGGCGGGATCAGGAGATCAGAGGGTTTCTCACTTTGAGCTTGGGAAAGCGTCCGAAGCTCCGATCCGCCGTCCATAGTTCGTCCACGCCGTGCACTATGCAGAGTGCAGCGATCCTGGCATCGTGCACTTGTGCCCCGGCCACTCCCCCCGCGGTGAGCGCGTGTTGCAAGTCCGGCCAATAATCTCTCGTCTCGGCGAGCAGCGCGAGATGAGGCGCCTCAAGCCAAGCCTCGACTTGGGCGAGCGCCGTGGCGAGAGGGCTGGGAGGGCTGTAGATGCGGGGGTGCGTCGCGATGGCTATAAACTCGTGGAGGCATGGCCAGGGAATAGCCCAGGGGGAGCGGCCCTCGGCCAGCTCCGCAAGCCGGGTAAAAGCCACCTCGTGCCAGGATGAGTCCTCTCGATGGGCGTAGATCAGGATGTTAGTATCGACAGCGATCACGCTCCACGCCCCTCATACGCGGCGTCACGAATCTGCTCCCACGCGGCGCCGGCC
>JBOGJW010000261.1:0-11826 GCA_050745245.1 Terriglobia bacterium
CGGCTTCATTGGCAAAATGTTTCAGGAGCTGGCGCAGGTGTTCCCGTCGCCATTTTTTCACATCGGCGCGGATGAAACTTTCGAACTCGGGCAGGGGCGCACGAAGCAGTGGATTCAGCAGCAAGGCTACGCCGAGGTCTACGTGAATTACCTCAAGCAGATCGACCAGGAGCTGAAGCCGTATCATCGCAAACTGCTCTTCTGGGGCGATATGGGTGTGAAGCACCCGGAGCGCCTGAAAGACCTGCCGCACGATATGATTGCCGTTCCCTGGGAGTACGCTCCGCGGAAATCATATGCGTATGAGATCAAGCCGTTCCAGGACGCGGGTCTTCAGACCTGGGTGGCGCCCGGCGTAAGCAACTGGAGCCGCATTTTTCCTGATTATTCGGAGGCAATGCCCAACATCCGGCAATTCGTGACGGACGGAAAGAACTTCGGATCCACCGGCGAGCTGAATACGGAATGGAACGACGATGGCGAGAGCATGCTTGACTTCACGTGGTATGGCCTCGCCTATGGCGCGGCGCAAGCCTGGCAGCAGACGGTGGACGACAACCAATTTTCCAATGCCTGGGACTGGGCGTTCTACCGCGCCGATGGGCACCACTTCGCCGGCGAAATCAACCAGCTCACTCAAATTCACGAGCTCCTGCGGAGCGCCATTCACTCAGACGGCACCGACGCGCTGACCTGGATGGACCCCTTCACCCCGCACGGACAGCAGTTCTACATCCAGCTTGAGCCGGCGGCGCACCAGGTGCGCTTGCTGGCCGAGGATGTAATCACTGATTTGATCGCGAACCGGCATCTTGCACGGCGCAACGCCCGGCTGCTGGATTACGTGGCGTTTGGCGCACGGCGCTTCGACTATCTCGGCCAGAAGGCCATTTACACGAAGTACATTTCCGATCTGTATGGGCAGGCGCAGGCCGCGCTTTCAAATCGCGGCCAGGTGAATGGCAATCTCGGGAGAATCGAGGGCGGGGACGGACTAATCGAGGACATGCGCAATCACGTCGTCTGGCTGCGGGTACATTATCGCCGGCTGTGGCTGGGCGAAAACACGCCGTATTTCCTCGGCGACATCCTGGTGCGATACGACCGCGAGCTCAACCGCTGGGAGGATGCGGCGGCTCGCTTTCAGCGGATTCGCAGGATCTACAGCCGAACCCAGAAGCTGCCCGCCCTCATTCCGCCAACAGGGCCGCCGCCTGTCCCGCAGGGGTAGATGGGAGCGCGGCCAACCCTTTTCTTCGCTCAGGGCAATCCTTGGCGGCACTTATGCGGGCTGGGAACCCGCGCTGGCGTGGTTCTTTACGTGTTAGGCCGCGCGGTCAGGACGTTGGTGGCGTTAGGAATGAAGCCCTTCGGCGCACTCACATAGCCCGCGATTGTATTCTTCCCAACCTTGTTCACCACGAGCTCCAGCGCGTTGGGCGCGCCTTGCATATAGAAGAACACTGGTTCGTCGATAGCCTCGTTGCGCCGCTGGCTTACCTTATCATCGAAGAAGAGGTTAACGGTGAACAGGTTGTGCTTGGTGTCGGTCTTGAGGAGCTGCACTTGCAGTGAGCCGATCTTCTGCCGCGCGTTCTTGCGAGGCAAGTGGAACTCAAAATAGTCGCGGTCAGTCCGGTGCGCCAGCGCGACCAGCTCGCTATGGGTGCGCGCGATAGCGCCGGAGAGCTCGCCCTTGGCGCCGGTCAGCGCTTCCTTGGTGGCGTCGAGGTCCTTCTGAGTCCCGGCAATGCTGCCGGAAAGCTGCCCGAACTTAGTGGTGGCTTGAGACTGGAGCTGATTCACCTGCTGCGCGCTGGCCTTTTCCGCGATTGCCGCATTGAGCTGCTGCACGTTCTGCTTCTGTTGCTTTTCAATGTTCGCCGCGAGCTGCCGGGCGCGAGTGAGCTCCTGCTGGGTCATCCCGAGGCGCTCCGCGGTCACCTGGAACCGCGCGCTGAGGTCCGCGTAGCGCTGGTCCATTGAGTCCGCGCGCCGTGTCAGCAGGTTGAGCTGGTCCGCTTGCTTGGCGAACGATTGCGAACTTTGCTGGCGGCCCCACAGGATCAGCGCGAGATCGGCGCAGGCGATTATGAGAAGGATTACCACAAGCCACTTCAGACCGCTGCCGTGCGCCGGCGGGTTCGCAGCGGGCGGACTCTGGACGTACACGTACTGAGGCGCCGCGCCCGGCGCGCGCGAAGCCGTGTCGTCTGACCCCGCCGCGCGCGGCGTAGCCGAACCGGCGGGTTCGCGTGCTTCCGACGGCTGGGTCTGCCCAAAGCTCACTCCGGGCGGTGGGTAGCTTTCTCCTGACGGCGTTCTTGGGGCAGCCGGCTTCGCCGGCTCAGATGGCCGGCCAGTGCTCGGCTGTTCCGGCTCGTCGCCCAGGCCGAACATCGCATTTGCCGGGTTATAGCGCTTCTTAGGATCAGCCATTTATTTCCTCGCGTCGTCAACCGTAAAGCTAATGTTAATGCAATGCCTCAGTTTCGAGCGTGTAGAGGCGGCTTGATGCCGCCATTTTTGGCTTGGCGGCATAAACCCGCCGCTACGCTCGAGCCCGAGGCATTACATGTTAACCACTCAGATGCCCAATTTGCCAAAAAAGTTCGATGGGGTGGCCGCGTGTGAGCCAGGCTCACCCTCGCGCTCCAGCCCCCTCATCCTCGCCCCGCCAGCGAAACTGCCGCTCTTGGCCGAGCCCCATGTGCGCGAGGACTCGGCAGCAGAACTGGGTGGCGAGGTCGTCGATGGTCTGCGGATGATGATAAAAGGCGGGCATGATCGGGAAGATCTCCGCGCCGGCCTCGTGCGCGCGCAGCATATTCTGAAGGTGAACCCTGCTCAGCGGCGTGTCCCTCACGGCCAGGATGAGGCGGCGGCGTTCCTTCAGGGAAACGTCCGCGGCGCGCTCGATGAGGCTGGAGGAGATGCCATGCGCGATCTGCGCCAGGCACCCCATGCTGCAGGGAATCACTACCATTGCATCTACCGGATACGACCCGCTGGCAATACATGCGCCGATATCTGAGTCCAGGAGGTAGAGCGTTTTCGGCGCTGCGCTCCCAGCGAGCGCGGCGGGCATTTCGGAGCTCTTTGAGACGTCGAGACGGAGCTCTTCGCGCAGCACCTTAAGGCCGCTTCCTGAAATCACCAGGTGAATTTTGCCGACCCGCTCGTCCGCCTCCAGCATCTGGAGCATCCGCCGGGCAAACACGGCGCCACTCGCCCCGGTCACGCCCAGCACGACACTGTTTTTCTCCTGTGACATGCAGGGCGATGTTAGATGCGCGGGGCTCAGAAAATCAAGTTCAAAGTTATAGGTTCAAAGTTCAGAGTTAAAGGCTATAATCCCAGCGCGATCTTGCGTCCGCAACCAGGGGATATGTCATCCTGAGCGCAGTCGTAATGAGCCGCCGGGCCGCCACTGTGCATGAAAGGGCTGGATTCCCGTCTACGCGGGAATGACGGCCTGTGGCGCCTCCGTGGGCAGCGATCTGAAATCTTTGAACTCAGAACTTTGACCTTATGCAGCTTGCTGCTTTTCCCAAGTGCTTCATGGACGCGCTCGTGGTTGACCACACCATGACGCTGTTCGATTGGATTGAGATGGCGCGGGATCTGCCCATCGACGGACTCGAAACTTACGAGGGCTCGCTCGAGAGCTTCGATCCGGCCTACCTCGAGCGGGTCCGCGAGGCGCACGAGCGGCACAAGCTCGCGATGCCCATGCTCTGCTGCTCGCCGGATTTCACTTCACCCGACGCCAGCGCGCGCCGCAACGCCGTCAGCCGTGAGAAGCAGATGATCGATGTGACCGCCGCCTTGGGCGGGCGCTTTTGCCGCGTGCTCTCCGGACAGCGCCGGCCGGAAGCGTCGCGCGCGCAGGGGGTGAAATGGGTTGTCGAATGCATTCGCGAGCTGATCGACTACGCAGCGCCGAAGAACATCGTCCTCGCCATGGAGAATCATTACAAGGACAATTACTGGCAGCACCCGGAATTCGCGCAGAAGAGCGAAATCTACGTTGAGATCCTCGATCAGATTGACTCGCCCTGGTTCGGGGCTCAGTTTGACCCGTCGAATGCTATCCTGGCCGGAGAAGACCCAATCGAGCTGCTACAACGGATCAAGCATAGCGTTGTTACGATGCACGCGAGCGACCGCCGCCTGAAGCCCGGCCACACCATCGAAGAGCTCCGGCAGGTTGAGGATTCGCTCGGATACGCCGCCATCCTTACCCATGGCGCGATCGGCACGGGTATGAATGATTACGGGAAGATTTTCGCGATGCTCCGCGAGGCGGGGTTCGATGGCTGGGTCTCAATCGAGGACGGCGTGAATGTGATGGCGGAACTGAAACAGTCCGCGGAGTTCCTGCTGCCTTTCATCCGCGGATCGAATGTGTAGCGCCGCGCGGCAGAGCGGGAGCAGCGAGCGAATTGGTAGCCACGCTCAACCGTTTCTCGGTTGACCGCGGGCTTCTAAACTACGGCGAAAAACCAACGGTCAGGAAAGCACGGGCCGTGGCTACCTCGCTTTCTAAGGGGGAACACAAAACCCGCAGCGTTACAAGACGAACGCTGCATTGCAACACCGTAAATTGTTGTTTCAGCAAACATTTTGCAAGCCTGTCATTCTGAGCGTAGCGAAGAACCTGCTTTTTCTTGGGAGATTCTTCAACACAAGCAGGTCCTTCGCTGCGCTCAGGATGACACGTTCTTTGGTTGCGGTTCTGCCGCGCTGCGCTACAGCGCGCCGTCACATGCAATTCAGCGCCTGAGATGAAAGGTGTCCGTCGAGGAGCTTGGCAAATGTTTCCGTCTTTGACGGAAGATCCTCGATAGAGTGCACCGCCGCGTGTTTGATCTCTTCCAGCCCCTCGAGAAGCTCTGAGATCGACTCGATCTCGTCGTCGAGCGGGTAATCGATTCCCATCAGCCGCTCGGGGTTAAAACGAATTGCGAAAGCAAGCTCGCGGCTGAGCTTCTCTGCGGTGATCAGCACCTCTCGCTGCTTCTCGAGAAAATTATTCAGCGCCACACCAGCGGGTTGCTTCACGTAATACCATTCTTCAGCGCCGAGCCTCTCCAGAACCTGTGCCAGTTGAAGTAGCTGCTGTTCCGCCATCGGCTTCTCCTCTTTTCACTTACTCCGATGACGAAATCACCTGGAAAGGATGCAAGCACCCAAAAAGAATGCGCGGGCTACAACGCGAGCAGCGGTGGAGTACTGACTCGAGCGGGAGATGTGATGTAAGGTCTTTTCGAAGAGGTGTCGCGCGATGGGGGAGAAGTGCAAAAATCGCCGGCCATTGTCATCTTGAGCCCGTTCGCAGCCGCTCAGGATCACACCGTCTTTTCCCAGCGCAGCGGCGGACGCTCGCCTGCCAGGCGGCGAACCTTCCCGAGCGCCTCCAGGCGGTCGAGATGGCCTTTCACCGGAAACATAGCGAGCTTCCAGGTTTCCTTGGGCCATTCGCCGACGGCATTAGCTACGGCGTCAATCAGGTCTTTCAGTGTCGCTCCGGCAGGTGACTTCCCGAGGTTTGAGAGGATGACGCGGTCAAACAGCTCCACCGTGCGGCGCGACTCGGAAATAAAATCGCGGATTTCCTCGCCGTGCATAATCGGCCAGTGGCCGGAGTAGAGCGCTTCGATCGGCAGTTGCTCGAAATAGCGAAGCGTGGAAAGATACACGTCCACGTTGTAATACGTCACCGGGATCGCCATCTCGCCTGTGGCCTTAGGACACCCGCGGCCGTGGATCGCGTCGCCCACAAAGGCCGTCTTGTGGGCGCGATCGTAAAAGGCAAGGTGCCCGCGCGAGTGGCCGGGGACGTGAAGCACCTCGAGCCGCCAATCGTCGCCCAGCCGGATCGTCTCGCCCCCCGAAAACGTTACGTCGATTTTTCGCGGCTTGCCGGCATCAGGCGGCGGAACAGGATCGAAAGATACCCCGTTCTCCTCCCGGAGGAAATTGTAGCGGCGCTCGTAAAGAGCGGCGGGGTCTTCCACCAGCTCGCGGTCCTCCTCGCCGCAGGCGAGCGACACGCCGGGCGAAAATCGCTTGATGGCGTCGTTGCCGCCTTGGTGGTCCATGTCCGCGTGGGTGGTGATCGCCAGGTTTAGTCCCTGCGGTGACACTCCGAGCCGATCAAGGTATGGGAAAATCGCCTTCTCCGGCGTCTCCGCAATGCCCGTGTCTAGCAGCACGCGCTGAGCCCCATCAAAGAAGTACTGAAAAAGGTTTCGCTCCCCGTAGAGCGACTGGATGCGGTACACGCGCTTGTACAGTTCCATAGTGATTTCTATGGCCCTCTCTCCGCCAGTTTCATGGCTTCAAGTAAAGCTTTAGCTTTGTTCAGCGACTCCTGGTACTCGGCAGCGGGCACCGAATCCGCCACGATTCCGGCGCCGGCCTGGATGTAAGCGGTGCGGTCCTTGATTACCACCGTTCGGATGATGATGCATGAGTTGAGGTTCCCGGAGAAGTCGACGTACAGGACCGATCCGCCGTATAATCCCCGGCGCGTGGGCTCGAGCTCGTCGATGATCTCCATCGCACGCACCTTGGGAGCGCCGCTCAGCGTGCCGGCCGGGAAACACGCCGCGAGCGCCGAGTAGCTGTCCGCCTCCGGCCGCAGGCGCCCCTGAATAGAAGACACCATATGCATTACATGAGAATATCGCTCTACAAACATGAGCTGCCGAGGGATAACCGTATGGAATTCGCACACTCTCCCCACGTCGTTGCGCCCCAGGTCCACCAGCATGATGTGCTCGGCACGCTCCTTCTCGTCGGTTCGCAGCTCGTCCTCTAGCTGACGGTCTTCTTCTTCAGTCTTTCCCCGCCGGCGCGTGCCGGCGATGGGGCGATACTCCACCTGCCGGCCCGAAACCTTCACGAGCATCTCGGGCGATGAGCCGAGGACGGTGATCTCCCCAAGCCTGAGGAAGTACATATACGGCGAGGGATTCACCACTCGAAGCGCGCGGTAGATTTCGAAGGGCGGCACGCGCAGGGGCGCCTGAAGGCGCTGCGAAAGCACGACCTGGAAGACGTCTCCGGCGCGGATGTACTCCTTGCCCCGCTCGACCATCGCTTCATACTGTCCTTGGCTCATGTTTGGGCGCGCGCGCAGCGGCGCAGGCGCAGGGCGTGGCCCAGACCGCGACAGCGGGCGCTGCAGTGCCGATTCCATGCGATCGAGGCGCGCTGAGGCGGCGTCGTATTTGGCGCGCAGGCTTCCGTGTCCTTCCTCCGTCAGCACGCTGGCAATCAGCCAGAGCCGGTGCTGGACGTGGTCGAACGCCGCGAGATCGGTATAGTACATGAACAGGGCGTCGGGAACGCTCACGTCCGGCTCAACGCGCGGCGGGAGGTTCTCGAGCAAGCGGACGGCGTCATAGGCGATGTATCCGACGGCCCCGGCGGAGAAGGGAGGCAGTCCGGGCACCTCGACCGGGTGGTAGGGGCGCGCAAGCTCGCGCAGGTAATCAAAGATGCTGCCGCTCTCCTCTTTCGTTGCGCCCGGGCGCTCCACGCGGATGGAGCGTCCGCGCGCCGAGACAGTCTGAAACGGCGCCGCGCCGAAAAACGTGTAGCGGCCCACGCGCTCGCCTCCCTCAACGCTTTCGAGCAGGAAGCTGAAGGGGGCGGGGCGGCGCTGGGGAGCGATCCTAAGGAAAGCGGCCACCGGACTAAGCAGGTCGGCCAGCACAGCGCGGTAAAGCGGCACGACGTTACCACGCCCGGCGAGGCGACGGAATTCAGCAAAGCTGGGAAGCGTCTGCGGCATGCTGGACCGAGGCGGTGATGTTCACGCGATGCTTGAGCTTTTGTCGGCGCGGCGACCAGAGATCAAGTGACAAGTGACTACAAGTGATAAGTGATGAGTGGCAAGCGCCCGAAAAAGCGAGTCAAAAGCTGAGAGGCCCAAAGCCGAAAAGCGTTTGACTTTTAGCTCTTCAACTTTCAACTCTCGACTTGTTTTTCAATCGAACTCGCTCAGGTCGAACCCCTGGCGCGCCGCTTGCTCCATGAGCGCCCGAGGGGCCGCCTGCCCGGTCCAGATTTCAAACTGCCGCGCGCCCTGGTCCACAAGCATCTCCAGGCCGGAGATCACCGTCAGTCCGCGGCCGCGAGCCTCCACCAGGAAGCGAGTCTCCACCGGCCGGTACACCATGTCAAACACCACCCGCGCGCGCAGCCGCGCCAGGTTGATTGGGACGGCGTCGGGAATCGGCGCCATGCCGATCGGGGTGGCGTTGATCACAGTGTCCACGTCCAGATTGTCGGCCTTGTCCCAGGGAACGACCTCTGCCGAAACCTCCCGCGCGAGGCGCGCGCCCGCAGCTTCCTTTCGTGCGGCAATGATTACTTCAGCCCCTTCGCCGCGCAGGGCGAATGCAGCCGAGCGCGCCGCTCCGCCCGCGCCGAGGATGAGCACGCGGCTCCCCGCCAGCCTCAGCCGCTTCGAGAGCACTTCTACTACGGCGCCCGCGTCTGTGTTCCAGCCCAGCCACTTGCCGCGCTGCACGGCCACAGTGTTACAGGCGCCAATTTTCTGCGCCATGGGATCTACCCAGTCGAGTTCCCGCAGGATGGCCCGCTTGTAGGGCATCGTGACGCTGAAGCCCGCAAATCCGATCTGGCGCGCGAACCTCAGGAAGTCCTGAAGGCGCGGCGTCTCGCAGGGCAGGTATACGGCGTTTACCCGCTTCGCGTTAAACGCAGCGTTCTGCATCGAGGGCGAAAGCGAGAACGAAGCTCTCGATCCCACCACGCCGAATACCTGCGTGCGGTGGTCGAGCCGCTCCACGCGGTAGATCGACTTCATCATCGAGGCCGGGAGCTGCCCCGAGGCGACAGCAAGGTGGCTGCCCGGCGAGCCGTAGGTGAGCGCGGAGCCCCATTGCAGGCTCAGCACGCGAGAGGGTATCCCGGCCGCGCCCATTCCGAACATCACCAGCTTCGGCCCCGCGCTGTGATGGGCGCTAAGAAATTTTCTAATCTTCAAGTTTTCCATGAGGTTTTGCACTTGCACCGCGATCTTAACCGCGTGCACGGGCAGGCGGGCCAGCCGTCGGTAAACCTCCCAGAGCGGCGGCATTGTGCGATAGGAGTGATAAGAAACCAGCACCTTGCCGGACTTAAACCGCTCGAGCAGGCCAGTTCCGGCGACCTGCACAGACTCGAATTCGACATCGACACACTGGCACCCGGCGCGCAAAGCCGCCTGAAGGACCTCCGCCTGCTCTTCCACCGAGCCGCGGTAATTTCCCCCCGCCTCTTCGCGGCGGCAGGTGGCGATGGAGTAGGGAAAGCGAAGCCGGAAGAGCATCTCGTGCAGGCGGGTATCGAGGCCCGCGAGGTCTTCGAGGTAGTCCAGGCGCCACTCGAACCCCACCTGTGAGACCCCCGCATTCGCCGCCTGCTCCTCCATGGCGCTCAGCGTGCGTGCGGCCACGGTCACAAAGATGCGGGGCTGAGCTTGCTTGGCCAAGGCTCGTTCCTTTTGCTCGCGGGAGCGTTGAAATGGTTCAGAGCCGCCCCGGGGCGGCGGCGGTACGGCGTTACCCGGTGGGCGGAGCGCTCGTTTGCCAGGCTGCGCTGAGTCTGTCAATATAGGGCCTTTAAATCCAAAAAGGCAAGGATTTTGCAAGACTCGCGGCGGCTGAGAGTCGCGCCGCGAGCGCCCGGCGGGCGCTGATCCGTGTGACACCCGGAGCATGGCGCCGCCGGTGATGCCTCGACTCTCCCGCCGTAGTATTATGAGACCAGACGGGGAAGCTGCGCGTATGATTGTGGGCACAGGTGTAGATATCGCGGAGACGCGGCGCATCGAGCAGAGCTTCGAGCGCTACGGGGAGCGGTTCCGCCGCCGCATCTATACGCCGCAGGAGATCGCCTATTGCGAGCAGTTCAAGAACAAGGCGGAGCGGTATGCTGCGCGCTTCGCGGCGAAGGAGGCGGCATTCAAAGCGCTCGGCACCGGCTGGCGCGGCGGAATTCGCTGGGTCGACGTGGAAGTGATGCACCTGCCCAGCGGTAAGCCGGAGCTTTCGCTTCAAGGGCGCGCACGCGAATTCGCGCGCGAGCTGGGCGTCTCTCGCACAGCGGTATCTATTTCGCACGCGGACCGCTACGTCGTGGCGCAGGTGATCTTCGAATCTGACGATCACGTTTCATCGCCGGATCTTTAGAGTCCGTGTGGCTGCTGTAGCGGCGCTGTCCCCATCGACGAAATGGTTTAAATAAAGATCGGCGGTGCGGGCGCCGCCGCTACAGGAGCGGTTTAGATTCTTTAGCCGCGCTTTGGAAGGCCCGGGAGGGCGCCGCCGGAGCACGGGGGATCGGTAGCATTGATCCGGAATCACACCAACGGGGCGTCTGCGAGCGCAGTTGATGCGATGATGGCGCTGCTGGCCGTTGCTGTGTGCGCCGCGAGCGCACTCGCCGCAAGCAGAAGTTGCGCCGCGGGTGTGGCCGCGCCGCCGCTGGAGATTGGCGGCCGCGCGGCATCGCGCTTGCTGGTCAACCAGGTGCGGCCGCATTATCCGCCGCTCGCCCGGATCAACTATATTCGCGGGCACGTTCGCCTGCTGGTCACGGTGGGCTGTGATGGCAGGGTCGACAGCGTCCATGTGCTTCGGGGGCATCCGTTCCTTGCCTTGGCGGCGCTCGAGGCGATCCGGCGGTGGATCTACCGCCCGTTCGTTACGCCATCCGGACCGGCGGCCTTCCAGACGCACGTTGACGTGGATTTTTCTCTGCTGGGCCAGAGGGGCGAGGCCGCGCGACTGCCGCCGAAACCGGAGAAATTCCTGGAGCGCGGTATCGAGCCGCCACGGCTGCGCGGCGCGCCGCCAGCGTCCGGGGGTTCCGACGTTGTGAGTATGCGCCTCCTGGTAAACAGAGATGGTCGCGTGGTGGATTGCACGCTGCTCTCGGGGACACAGGGGCAGTTCGAGACCGCCAGGAAAGTTGTGTCTCGCTGGAGATTTCAGCCGGCGCGCTGGGGAAATCTCAGCGTTCCCTGGTACGTTGACGTGAAGGTTTCCGTCCCAGATGCTTCGAGCCGGCGGCCGGCAGTAGCTTTGAACGGCCGCTGAAGCGCGCCTTGTGACAGCACCGTCTGTGTGCCAGCGCCGGAGCGGTAATACCTCAGTTTCGCGTGCGAATGTAGCGGCGGGTTTATCCCGCCAGCTCAACAGTGGCGGCGTAAAGCCGCCGCTGCGCGCCCGAAACTGAGGCCTTACCGGGGTCACAGGAAGTTCACATGAAAGACGAGACGCATAACCCGCATCGAGCTTGGCCGATTCTGCTGCTGGCGCTGGCGGGGCTAATCATCATTCCGGCGCTCTCACAAGGAAGCACCACGGGCACGGACTTTACTTATGCAGGCGGCACGGAAAGCTTCCAAAGCGGTTGCGGGGGCAAGCTCGAGCTCAGCGGCACCGCGATGACTTTCCAGTGCCCCGAAGGCTCCGTTACCGTTCCCTACCATGCGATCACCCGCATGGAGTATCGTCCCAAGGTCAGCCGCAGCGTGCGCCGCCTTAAGCTCCACTGGAAGGTGAAGCCTTCCGGCTCCGGCGGCAAAACGAACCTCTTCTTTACCGTCCTGTTCCGGCAGGATGGCTGCACCCAGGCGCTAGTGCTGCGCGTCCTTCCCGTCGAAATGCGACCCTACCTCGCGGAAATTGAGCTGAACACCCGCAAGCGCATCGACGTTTGGGACTACCGAGGGTATGACTGACGGGTGTCGGGTTCCAGGTGTCACTAGATAAGCGTTCTCTAAGTAACTAGACTATTGAT
>JBOGJW010000262.1:0-3651 GCA_050745245.1 Terriglobia bacterium
CCGTCACCCCGCTCCGGTCGCACCAACGTCAAATGACAGAACTCCGATGGAATCCGACCGTCGAAGAATGGGTTTCGACCGCCACGGAACGGCAGAACAGGCCGTTGATGCCGTCGAGCGGCTGCCCTTTTTGTCCGGGCTCGGGCCGCGTGCCGGAACATTACGACGTTCTGATTTACCCCAACGACTTTCCGGCATTCTCGATCCCTCCGCCAGAGCTTTCAATCAAGAGCGCCGGGTTGTACCGCGTGCGCAAATCGTACGGCAAATGCGACGTGGTGCTTTACCACCCGGATCACAACCTTTCGCTGCCCGCGCTTTCAGTCGACCACATTACGCTGCTGGTGAAGCTCTGGAAAAAAAGGTTTGCCGAACTGCGGCAGACTCCGGGGCTCAGGTACGTGCTGATCTTCGAAAACAAAGGCGCCGTTATCGGCGTCACCATGCCGCATCCGCACGGCCAGATTTACTCCTTCCCATTCATTCCGCCGCGGCTCCAGAAGGAGCTGGCCGCGGCCCGGCGGTATCAACGACGGCATGGCCGCTGCGTTTACTGTGAAATCCTCAATCAAGAGCACAATGACGGGCGCCGCATCATCGCTGAGAACGCCGGGTTCACGGCCTTCATTCCCTTCTACGCGCGATGGCCTTATGAGGTGCATATTTTTTCGCGCCGCCATCTTGGCACGCTTGAAGAGTTCCACCCGGACGACGAAGCGGCGCTCGCCTCGATGCTGAAATGGGTGACGATGAAATACGATCATCTCTTCAACTTCTCGTTTCCCTACATGATGCTGCTTCACCAGGCGCCGCTGCGCCCCGCTAGTCCGTATTTCCACTTCCATATCGAGTTTTACCCTCCCTACCGGGCTAAGGATAAGTTAAAGTACATGGCCAGCGTAGAGACGGGCGGCGGCGCGTTTCTCAACGACTCCCTGCCTGAGGAGAAGGCTGCGGAGTTGCGCGCGGCGGAACCGGCAGAGACAGTGATGAGTGACGCCAAAGGCGGTGGCAAGTGATAAGTGGCGAGTGAAGGACTGACGACAGGCGCCAGTTAAAGGACGCCGGCCGGAGTGCTCCAACCAATCTCCGACTGGTATCACCCGACAGTTTCACATCGGCTCATTTTCGTTTTTGTGCGTATTCCGTTTTTGTGACTTTGCGCCTTCGTGGTGCAATTTGGTATGCAAATCGAACATGTATTTCGCCAGGCTTTTGGCGGCGAGCCTGAAGTGACGGCGCGCGCGCCGGGGCGCGTGAACCTGATCGGCGAGCACACTGATTACAACGGCGGATTCGTTCTGCCCGCGGCAATCGACCGATACGTGTTGTACGCGGGGCGCAGGCGCGCCGACGGCAAGGTGCGCGCCTACTCGACGGATTTCCGGCAAGAAGTGGAATTCCACGTGGAAGACGGCGCAAAAGACCCGGTGCATCGCTGGAGCAATTACCTCCGCGGCGTCGTGAAGCTGCTCCGTTCGAGAGATGTTTCCCTGCCTGGCGCGGACGTGACGCTGGGCGGCGATGTGCCGCGCGAGGCGGGGCTGAGCTCCTCGGCGGCAGTGGAAGTGGGAGCGGCGGTGTTCTGGCTGAAACTCGCAGGCGCGTCGCTCGATCCGGTCGACCTGGTGAAGCTCGCCCGGCGGGCGGAGAACGAATTCGTGGGCGTGCCTTGCGGGATTATGGATCAGTTTATTTCCGCGCTGGGCCGCCGCGACCATGCCCTCTTTCTTGACTGCCGGGAACTGAGCTACCGTCATGTGCCGCTTTGCGGCCGCGTGAAGATCGTCGTCTGCAATTCCGGCGTGAAGCGCGCGCTGGCGCAATCGGAATACGAAGTTCGGCTGGCGCAGTGCAGGGAGGCTGTGGACCGGCTGCGCGCCGCGGGAATCGCCGCCGAGTCGCTGCGGGAAGTCTCTCTGGCCGAACTCGACGCGCACCGCAATCACCTGGATGAGGTGCTGTACAAGCGCGGGCGGCACGTTGTGACGGAGAACGAGCGCGTGCTCGGCGCCGTTCGCGCGCTTGAAGCGGGCGACCTCCGCTCGTTCGGCGAGCTGATGAACCAGTCGCACGAGAGCCTCCGAGACGATTACCAAGTGAGCTGCCGCGAGCTGGATCTGCTTGTGGCGCTGGCGCGAAAGCAGCCCGGCGTTCTTGGCGCGCGGATGACGGGCGCCGGCTTTGGCGGCTGCACGGTCAATCTGGTGTTGCAAGACGCCGTGGAGGCATTCTCCAAATCGGTCAGCCAGGACTACGAGAAATCCTGCGGGCTTAAAGCCGAGATTTATGCCTGCCACGCATCCGATGGCGCGCTTGCGGACCTTGCGCTGTAGCGATTCAGTTTCGGACTCGAATGTAGCGGCGGGTTTATCCCGCCAGCCGCAAATGGCGGCGTGAAGCCGCCTCTACGCGCGCAAGCCGAACGCCCCGCGTGACAGCACCGCGAGCATCCCCGGGGCGCATTTGCCGGCGCGGTCATTTTGGTGATAGAGTTTCCTCCTGATGAGACAACGGGCGCTCAGAATCGCTGTTCTGTTGTGGCTGGGATGGTATCTTTCCGGCCCGTTGTGCGAGACTTTTGATTTTTGGGATCCTCCGCGCGCCGAGGTACACGACATCCAGCGTAACGCCGGCGGCGCTGTCGGTCTGGTTGCGGCTATTTTCGGCTTCGCAATCTTCCTCATTCGAAAGTGGCGGGAGCGCTGCTCATTCCTGCCGGAAGTTCTTCGGGGTTGCTTCCTCTCGTTGAGTTTCTACCTTCCGATTTTCGCGGTTCCGACCACTCCCGCATCTTCTCACTCTCCTCCATTGTTGCCGCTGCGCATCTAGTCCTTTTCCCTTTACCCGGTCCCACAGGGCGGGATCGAGGCATCCGTGTGCATTTTTCTGTTCACTTGGAAGTCAGTGGGAAAGGACCGCATGCAATTCGCTAAATTCCAGGCCCCGCGCGGCCTTACGGCACGGCTTGATTTCCTATTTCTTGCCGCCTGCGCCGGCGCCGCCGTGATGATGGCGGGGTGTGCTCCGGTTCAGAGATACCGAGCTCTTCCGCTCTCTCCCGCCCAAACGGCTTCAAGCCTCGAAGCGCGAACTTTAGTTGATCCCGGCTTGGCGCCGTTCATCGAGAAGAGTCTCGGGCGCGTGATAGCGTGGCCGCCGAAGGCGTGGGACCTGCGCCTGCTGACCCTGGCGGCGTTCTACTTCAACCCGCAGCTCGAGACAGCGCGCGATCAGGTTGCTGCGGCTCGGGCTGCGGTTGTGACGGCCGGCATGCGGCCCAACCCAACGCTGAGCGTTTCGCCAGGCATTCCCAGTCCGTATCTTTTCGACCTGGGCTTCGCGGTTCCGGTGGTTACCGCCGGCAAGCGTCAGTATCAGATTGAGGCCGCCAAGAATCTGAGCGAAGCGGCGCGGCTGAATCTGGCCCAGACCGCGTGGAACGTGCGCAGCGGCGTGCGCGCCGCGCTGCTGAACCTCCTGATCGCTTACCGCAGAGAAAATCTGTGGCAGGCCGAGGAGCGGCTGCAATCGGAGCGCGCCACCCGGCTGGGAGAGCAGCTTGCAGCCGGGGCAATCGCAAGGCCAGTCGCTGATTCGGCGCAAATTGATCTTCTCAAGAGCCGCCTCGCCGCCCGCGCCGCCGAAGGC
>JBOGJW010000263.1:0-4249 GCA_050745245.1 Terriglobia bacterium
GGCTGATGGAGTTCACAATGGACTTCCCCTGAAGGCACTTCAGCCCGGCCTCGATCACGTCCCAATTGGAGCTGTCTACCATCACCGGCACGCGGGCCACGTCGGGCTCCGAGGCGACGTGATTCAGAAACGTGGTCATCGTTTCGACGCCGTCCAGCATCGCCTCGTCCACGTTCACATCAATGATCTGCGCGCCGCCCTCCACCTGCTGCCTGGCGACCGGAAGCGCCTCCTCGTAATTTCCCGCTTTGATCAGCCGGGAGAACTTTGGCGAACCCGTCACGTTCGTACGCTCGCCAATGTTGACGAAATTGGAGTCTGGACGGATCACGAGCGCTTCCAGGCCGCTGAAGCGCGTCAGGTGATCGGGGCTGGGCGGCACGCGGGGCTCGAGGCCGCGCACACCTTCCGCAATCGCCTGGATGTGTTCCGGCGTTGAGCCGCAGCAGCCCCCGGCGATATTCAACCAGCCGTTCAGCGCGAATTCGCGCAGATCCTCGGCCATCTTCTCCGGCGTCTCATCAAACCCGCCAAACGCATTGGGCAGCCCCGCATTCGGATAACAACTGAGGTACACGGGCGCGATGCGGGCAAGCTCTTCAACGTAGGGCCGCATCTGCTTTGCGCCCAGCGCGCAGTTGATCCCCACGCTCAGCAGCTTGATGTGCGACACCGAGACCCAGAAGGCCTCTACCGTCTGGCCGGAGAGCGTGCGGCCGCTTTTATCAATGATGGTAACCGACGCCATCACGGGCAGCCGTTTTCCAATCTCATCGAAGAGCTCTTCGATTGCGAAAAGGGCGGCCTTCGCATTGAGCGTATCGAAAATCGTTTCCACCAGCAGCGCGTCCACGCCGCCGGCGGCAAGACCGCGCGCCTGCTCGCGATAAGCGTCGCGGAGCTGATCGAAAGTGACGGCGCGCGCGGCGGGGCTCGAAACGTCCTGCGAAGCGGAAGCAGTGCGGCTGGTGGGGCCAAGCGACCCGACTACGAAACAGCGGCGCTCCGGATGCTCCGCCATAAAGCGGTCGGCGGCCCGGCGCGCGTTGCGGGCGCCGGAGAGGTTCAGATCGTAGACACGGTCCGCCAAGCCGTATTCCGCCATCGATATAGCATTGGAATTGAAGGTGTTGGTCTCGATAATGTCCGCGCCGGCGGCGAGGTACTGCCGGTGGATCTCTTCGATGATGCGGGGCTGGGTGATGTTCAGAAGGTCGTTGTTGAGCCGGACCTCTTTCGAGTGATCCGCGAATTCCTTGCCGCGGTAATCGGCCTCGCTCAGGTTCCGCGCCTGGATCATGGTACCCATCGCGCCGTCGATGATGACGATGCGCTGGCGCAGCAATTCCTCAAGCGGACAGATCACGTTTTGTTCAGCCATGAACGCGAAGCCAGCACCTCCGATTGATGCTCTTTATCCATCATAGCAGCGACGAGCAGCAAGTGACGAGTGACGAGAAAAGCAGTGGCAAGTGACATGTGACCAATGGCGAGCGAGCAAAACCCGCATTTTTCATAAGGAGCGATTCTTTGGCTGCTCAGGCCTAAAATGACCTTCGTTTTTTGGCGGTCACCGAGAGCGGTTTTCTCGCCACTTGTCACTGTTTTTAGCTTTACTTGCCGCCGCACTTTTGGATTCGCCCGTCGAGAAGCTGCCAAACGAGGCTTTCCGGCACGAACCCGGGCTTCTGAAGTACCCACACCGTCAGCTTCTCGCCGGCGGAATCATAGACGATAGAAAGCTTCACGCCCTGGTATTCAATCGTGCCGGAATCGCCCTCCGGCGACGCGACGCCCATCGTCTGAAGGTCCTGCTTCAGGCAATCCAGGGTCGCCCGGGTGACGCCAGTGTATTCCTTCTCCTCGGCCATACGCCTCCTTAGCGGAAAATGTCCCGGCTCCGCACAGGTTGCCGAAAAATACGCAGCGGCCGCTTTATGCCGCCATTCCACATCGAGAGCGCTGGATTAATGGCGATGTAAAATCGCCGCTACGCCAGGGTTCTTCGGCAACGCGCTGAAACCAGGGACCGCACGCTTATGTCTGGGACCCAGTGGGTCCGTTTCCTCATAAGCCTTCAGCATAGCAGGCATTGCCGCGCGCGTGGAGGCGGACGGGACAGGCGAGACGCCTGGCGTGCGCGCCGTTTCGCTAGCGTCGGTCGTACTGGATGGCCGCGCGGCATTCCTGAAGGGCTTCAGCGGTAAGCTGCAATGCGCGGGCGCGATGGCCGCCAAAATCGTGGGCGCCGTGCTGCAAATGCTGGCGTGCATTCTCCAAGGCGCGGGCTGCCGCGTATATTTCCGGGTGACGCTCTCTGGCGTAGAGGCTAAGCGCAACGGGGAACGCCGTAAGAACCACGAGGATGATCGTGAACAGCCAAACAGGATTGGCCGTCTTCTTCATGATACTTCCTCCTGACGTGAGATTTGCCGCCGGGCGCGGAGCGCCGCAGCCGTTGGCACTGTATACCATATGGTAAACAGATTTCAAGCAGCACCTTTATGCCTCCCAATTCCGTGTCACCCGCCCGGTGTGGGTAATGCCTCAGTTTCAGGCGCGTAGAGGCGGCTTTACGCCGCCATTTTTGGATGGCAGGATAAACCTGCCGCTACATCCGCGCCCGAAACTGAGGCATTACCTAAGGCGGCTGCAAACGCTTGACTCATGCTGATTCATCTGCTATTAAGAGGTGCGCGCCATTTTCAGTTCATTAGAGAATCTGTTTCGCGACGGCTTGCAACGTTACACGTAATAGAGGATGTACCCGATTTCAGCGCGGGCTGCAGCCCGTTCTGCCGGACGCACAGCTTTCGCGCGCATAAGCTGCAGAATGCCAGAGCGGGATCCTCATCTCCAGTTTGAACCGCTAAGGAGGACAAGATGCTTCACAAAGTTGGACTCACGATAGCCGGGATTGCACTGATATTGGCCTTTCAGCCCGCTGGCCGCGCGCAGAGTACGTTCGGGTCGATCACCGGCACGGTGAAGGACCCCAGCGGCGCGATCATACCCAACGCCAGCGTGCAGGTGACGAACGAAGGCACGGGCGCGGTGCGCAAAGTGAGCACCGGCTCGACGGGCGTCTTTAACGTGCCCAGCCTCGACGTGGGCGCCTACAGCCTGCGCGTCACGGCGAAGGGCTTCACAACCTATTCGCGGCGTAATCTTGAGCTGACGGCCAATCAGATCGTGGACGTCGACGTTCACCTGGCGCTCGGCGCCACGGCCACCGTGGTTCAGGTGCGCGCCGCGCCGCAGGCAATCGCGACTGCATCGAGCGATATTAGCGACCAGATGGGCCACACGGCGATGGAGCAGTTGCCGCTGGTGGCGCGGCATGATGGCGGCAGCGGCGGGATCTATACGCTTGTTACGCTTTCAGCGGGCTCCGCCAAGCAGCCGACCAGCTCCTTGCCGGTAATCCAAGGCGCGCGCCTGGAGACGGGCACCATGCCGACGATGGACGGGATCGCAGTCATGGCGTATATCCAGGGGGCCGGCCCCGTCCAGCCCAGTATGGACAGCATCCAGGAGGTGAAAGAGGAGAGCGTCGACGCTCCGGCGGAGTTTGCCACGGCGGCAAACATCCAGGTGGTGACGCACGGCGGCACCAATCAATTCCACGGCTCGGCCTACTGGGATTACAACAGCAATAACCTGAACGCGCGCAACTTCTTCAATAAAACGGTTCCATTCCGTGTCTATAACAATTACGCCGCCAGCGTCGGCGGCCCGATCAAGAAGGACAAGCTCTTCTTCTTTGCCGACTATGAGGGCTCGAGGGAAGCGGCTACGGTTCCCGTGGTCGAGTCGGTGCCGCTGCCCGCGTGGCGCAACGGCGACTTCAGCAGCCTGCTTCCCAAAACGCAGCTTGTGAATCCGCTCACCGGCCAGAATTTCGCAGGCAACATGATCCCCGCGGGCATGATCAGCAAGGTCTCCCAGAACATTCAGAGCTACGCGTATCCGCTGCCCAACACCGGCGCGCCGGGGTCGGTCTCCAACAACTGGAGCGAGCTTGTCCCCGGCAACACCGGTTTCACGCACTACGACGACATCACCGGGCGGGTGGATTACAACGCCACCTCCCGCGATTCGCTCTTTGCGAGACTTAGTTGGCGGCGGCTGCCGCTCACTGCCGCCGGTATTCCTTACCCCCTTTTTCGTGACCAGTTGCGGCGGTCGAAGAGCGGCGTCTTCTCCTGGACGCATTCCGTTTCACCAACCGTCCTCAACGAGTTTCGCT
>JBOGJW010000264.1:0-3038 GCA_050745245.1 Terriglobia bacterium
TGGTAAGGGTCGCCATCACCCCAGTCGCCGCTGAGAATCAGCGGCTCGGTGTCCTCGGGATTTGCATTCATCCAGGAGGTGTGCGTGTCCACGCCACCGTTAGGCAGCGAAACGAGCAGGTTATTCCAGGGCTTGTCCGGACCGGCGAGGGGTCGAATCGAGAAGGCAAAGTTGCTTCCATCCGTGCTCTGATTCACCATGTGCGTGTATCCGTTCGCCAGGTGACCGGCGCAGAAATCGCCCTCGCCGGCATCGCCGCAGTCGACAACCGTGGTGGTGGGAATATTCCAGATCAGAGTGCTTTGGCCGCCCGCGCAGGGCCCCGAAATGCAGCCTGCGTAGTCGATGCGGAGGAACTGACCGTTCCCGGAGAGCCTGAGATTGTGGATATACATGCGCACTGGAGAAGTGGTGGCGCCGGAAGCTCCCCAGGCGCCTCCAATTGCCCCGGTCGCGACGTTGTAATACCGGCATCCGTTGGCGACGTTGTAGACCGTCGCTACCGACGCGGTGCCCTGCCCGCCCGCCGTCGAGGCGCTCAAGGCGAAGGTTTGGGCATCGGCGCTGACGGTGAGATCGGAGGCCCATCCGATCGTCCCGGCGCCAATCTGGCAGTTGGAATCCGCAGAAAGGTCCTTCACCACGACCGGTCCAGAAGGAGGAGAAGAAAGGCTTGTAAAATCGTACTTTTCGATCTCCAGGTCACTGCCCGGCACACCATAGAAGAAGAATTCATCATCCACGGTGGGGCTCCAGGCGAAAGCATAGAGGGACGAACCTCCCATTAGCTTCAGCCCGTTCGTAGAAGGGTAGTTCGGAACGTAGAGCCGGTTCGCAATCAAGTTCGTGGAATCGAAGCTGTACAGGAGGATGTTGCTTCCGTTGTCGCACGCCGCGATAAACCCGTCCTGGGCGCTGAAGGGCGTGTTTTCGTTGCTGCCGCCACAGTTCCCGTCAAAGTAAATGTTGCTGACGTCCGAAAGGTTTCCGCTTAGCGCGTCGGTAAGCCGCAGGATTCGCTCGCCGAAATATGGCCCGATGACGACCTTCCCCGCGCCAAGCGCTCCGTAGAACGCCGCGGGAGCGTTCGTTTCTGGGGCGGAGGTAGTACTGCCAAAATCCTGCCTCGCACAGTAGACTGGCTCGCCGCCCGAGCACATCATCGAGCTGGCGGATAGATAGGCAGGCGCCACGCACAGGCAAAGACCCACGCAGAAGACTGCCACGGATGCGATTTTCGAGCCTTGGACCGACGTTCCCATTAGCTTGGCGCTCCTACACAGATGTAGTTGAAGATCATTGTTCCGGCCGATGACAGGTTCGCCGTCACCCCTGTCGCGCTCGTGGTAACCCACCAGCTCAGCGACCCGGGATTTGAAGTGGGCGTGATCGTGCACACGGGCGGAAAAGAGTAGGCGCTGGGGAAGGCCACTGTGGCAGAGGTTGCGGCGGATACCGCAATCGTCCCCGCAAGATCCGTATTGCCGTTTATGCCCGTAACGACCTTTCCGCCGGAGTTATCGAACGTGTAACTTGAGCCCTGGACGTACCCCGATCCGCTGACGCTGAAGCGAGAGGTCCCCCCATTGTCGTTTATCGAGAAGGCGTCGCACGCGCTGATTCCGCAGTTGGCGAAGAAGATTTCACCCGCTCCCGAGCTGAACAGGCTGACGTAAGCGGTGCCCGAGCTTCCCGAATGGAAGAGCTGCAGCGCGTCTGTTGGGTTTGCGCCACTTCCCGGAACGTCCTGAATCGTCCAGCCGTCGGCCGCGCTGGCGGAGCCATTCCAGTAGGTTCCGCTGAGGTTCAGGGCCGGAGAGCTCTGGCTGGCGCTTGCTGTTGCCGCGGTCGTGTTCGCCCAGCTCCAACTCACCGCGCTATTGCTGTTGAACGTGGTGTTGAATGTCGCATTGTTCAGCGTCAGGTTTGACGTGGCGCTGGCGAGCGAGCTCCACGCAGAACTTCCTCCCGCTCCTGCGCCCCCGCCGCCCGGCTGCCAGCTTGGGGCGTTGCCTGGTCCGTTGCTGGTGAGCACGGAGCCCGAGGCGCCGGCGTGAAGCACCGTTGGCGCTGCGACGCCTTCCGCGTTCGCCGCGCCTCCAACGATCAGATCGCCCCCCGCAGTCATCGGGTTCGTCGCGATGAACGTTCCCGGGGCGCAATCAGCTTCCGGCGCTCCGCTGTTGACGCAGGCGAGACCGCTCACGCCTGGCGCAGCCGAGATCGTGGTCTGGTACTGCGCCCCGGTAGTATTTGAGGATGGCGGCGTGTCATTGCTCCCGTTCGGCGCGGCGGTCAAAACATAGGGCGAAGAAAAGTTGGTGATCGGCGTCGAATTCACCTGCATCCACTGGTTCGCGTTCTGGTAAGGATTTTTCATATACAGGTTCCAGCCCTGGGCATACCCCTGCGGCGGAGGCTGAATCGAGATCTCGCATGTGCCCGCGGAGCACGCACTGGTGTACACGTAGGCTGTTGCGCTGGGCGGCGTCTCGTTGTATTGATTTCCCCCGGCGGGAGTTCCATTGGTGTAGGTCAGTTCAATCGGGAAATAGCTCGATTGCTGGCCGATGCTGCCGCCCGAGGTCAGCATGGCGGCTTGCGGCAGAGGCGGCGGCGTGAGTGCCGGGCTCAAAAACTGCACGTACGCTTCCCCCGGTTCGCCGCCGTAGAGCCGCACGAAGGAAGCGTCAGTCTGATCGTTCGCCCCGAGCGAAAGGTTGTACGTGCTGCCCAGGTTCAGATTCCCGTTCGCGGTTACGCCGAACGCTTGATTGGCGAGCGCCGTGTTCACCGTGGGCGGCGCCGACCCGCTCGTCGAGATGCTGGACAGAGTAGTCGTCGCGGCGTTTGCCCAGAAGGTGTTGTTCGTATACTGAAGCGTGAGGCCGGTGCAGGGTCCCGGCGCCGCGCACGCCGCAGCGTAGGTGGACCAGCCTGTCGCGCCGGTCTGATAGCCGGGCGCGTAGTCCGTTACCGTCTGGTTTCCGCTGGTGGTGGCAGCCGAGGTCTGCGTAGCGCTGCACGGCGTCTCTCCC
>JBOGJW010000265.1:0-3177 GCA_050745245.1 Terriglobia bacterium
GGCATCCTTGGTGGCGCCGACGCCGGGCGTGAGCGGGTCGCCAGGGTACGTGGTGAGGTCCATGACGCTGCCGCGCTGCACGCCTTCGCGAGGGCGGTAAGGGCCTTTTGGAAACACCTCGCCCTGCCAGTAGCCGTCTTCGTGGGGATCCGAATAGATCAGGCAGCCCACCGCGCCGTGCTCGGCGGCGAGCTTCGGCTTGAGCCCGCGCCAGATGATGCCGTAGCGCGCAATCACGATCGCGCCCTTCACGGAAACGCCCAGCCGTGCAAGCTCATCGTAGTCCGACGGTCTCCCGAAGTTCACGTACACCAGCGGCGCCGTCACGTTTCCATCAATCGAGTACATGTTATAGGTGGGCAATTGCAGGTTGTGCTGGCTGGAAGTCGGGTCAACCGGGATCGTAGGCTCTTCGAGCTTCGCTCTGAAAGAAACGGGCGACACCAGTTCCACCAGGCGTTCCTTCGGCCACGGCAGCAGGACGTAGAAGGTCTCAATGTGCGCATCCCAGCCCCACTGCTTGAATTTACCGAGAATCCACTCGGCGTTCTCCTTGCTGCGCTCGGTGCCCGCGTTGTGAGGATAGGCGGAGAGATACTTGTTGTAGTCACGGATGTTGTGGGCATCGGGAATAGCGCGGAACTTCACCTCCCACTGCTGCTCCGTCTGCGTCGCGGCAGCCGAGTAGCCGGTGAATGCGGCGGGCGCCTGCGCCCGGCAAGGCGCTATCGCCAGCCCGAAAGCCGCCGCGATGCAGAGCAACGAGAACCGCATAAACGTCCCTCCAAATGGCATTAGATTTCCCTTTTCATTTGTTCTGTGATGCAGAATAGGCTTCGGTTCTAAGACGGATGAAACCGCAGGCCGGCGGGATGCCGGCGCTACTCGCCGGGACGTCGCTACGGTTTCACAAATTGTGCATGAAGAACTCAAAGATCCTCTTATTGCGATAGGTAATTGCTGCGGCGCCCTCGAAGCCGTGTTTCTGCGCCGGCTGCAGATAAAGCTGGTAGGGAATCCCCGCCTTGATGAGCGCCTGGATGAAATTCACCGTGTTCTGGAAGTGCACGTTATCGTCGGCGAGGCCGTGGATCAGCAGCAGCCGCGCGCGCAGCCGGCCGGCGGCAGCAACGTCGGAAGATTCCCGGTAGCCTTTCGGATTTTCCTCCGGCGTGCGCATATATCGCTCGGTGTAGATGCTGTCATAAAAATGCCAGTCTGTCACCGGCGCGCCGGCAATGCCGCACTTAAAGATATCCGGGGCGTGCGTCAGCGCGTACAGGGTCATATAGCCGCCGTATGACCAGCCCCAGATGCCGATCTGCGTTGCGTCAACGTAGGGCAGCGACTTCAGATATTTGACGCCGATAATCTCATCCGCAAGCTCGCGCCGCCCCAGGTCCTTGAAGATGACGCTTTCCCACGCGTGTCCCCTGCCGTGCGAGCCGCGATTATCGAGCGACCAAATGAGAAAGCCGTGGCCGGCGAGCAGTTGATCGATCCAGGACGTGGCGCCCCACTGATTCCGCACGATCTGGAAGCCGGGCCCGCCGTACACGTACACGATCACCGGATACTTCTTGCGCGGGTCGAAATCCGGCGGTTTCAGCAGCCGCGCGTAAAGCGCCGTGCCGTCGGGCGCTGTGACAGTGACGAACTGCGTCTTCCCCAGCGCGTACTCGAAGAGATGGTTCGCCGGCTGATCGATGGTGGCGATAAAACTTCCGTCGGATTTGAGCAGGCGCACCTGAGGAGGATTATCAATAGAGGAAAACGTGTCGATGAGGAAGCGGCCGTCGGGCGAGAGCCGGAGGGCGTGGGTTCCTCGCTCGGCGCTCAGTCGCTGGAAGCCCGTTCCGTCCAGGCGCACGCGGTAGAGTTGGCGCTCGCGCGGGTCCGGGTCCGTGGATTCGAAATAGACCCAGCCGCGGGCCTGGTCCACGTAATAGGAAGGAACATCTTCGAAGACGGGATGGTCAATCAGCCAGGTGCCCTGCGTGAGTTTGCGCACCAGTTCGCCACCGCGCGTGTAGAGATACAGGTGATTCCACCCGTCGCGCTCGGAGAGCCAAAGGAACTGCTGGCCGTGATCGACGAACTGCGGCGGCTCGACGTTGTTTATCCAATAGGGATCGGTCTCGGTTACGGGCCGCTGGTCCGTTTTCCCGTTCCAGAGATGAATCACCTCGCGCGTTTGGTCGCGGTTAAGCGTGAGAAAGCAAACGTCGCGCGAATCGGGCGTCCAGCCAAACGCCGGCACGATGTACTCGGCTCGCTTGCGCAATGCGTAGGACAGCTTCCGCCCGGAGCCATTCACATTGACGACGTGCATTGTGGCCACGGGATTGGGATCGCCCGCCTGCGGGAAGCGCTGCTCGAAGATGCTGGCGTGGACCTGGAGAAAGCGCGTCAGCGGGTACTCGGGCACGGGACCGTCGTCGAGCCGTAAGTAGGCGATCTTCTTGCCATCCGGTGACCATTCGTACGCACGCTTGGTCTCGCGGTATGCCAGCTCCTCGCCGTACACCCAGTCCAAAACTCCGTTCAGCACGGTGACGCTGCCATCCCGCGTAAGCTGGCGGATTCGGCCGTTCTTCAGGTCAAGCGCGTACAGATTGTTATCTTGAATAAAACTGACGTGATCTCCCTCCGGGGAGAAGGCCGCCTCCCCTTGGGGCTCGGAACCCGAAGTGAGCTGACGAAGCTTCTGGGTGCGCGTATCGAAAAGCCACAGGTCGCCCGCGCCTTCAAGTAGAAGCTGATCGCCATCCGGCGACCACTGGTAGGAATCGAGACCAGCCTCCTCGCCCGCTTGCTGCCGGCTCAGCAGCAGGCGCTTCGCGCCGGCCGTCGCGTCGTATAGCCAGATCGCTTCAGAATCCCCGGAGCCTTCGACAAAGCCGAACTGATCTGCATGAGGCCTCCAGGCAATGTGGCTTGGCCCGGCGGGAACAATCCGGTCCGGATGGCTGATGAGATCAACGGTGAGCAGCTTTTTGGTTTCCTGCCCGCGCAGCCCCGGCGCGATCAGCAGAACGGTGAGCATCGGCAAGAGGAGTTGTTTTTGCAAGCAAACCGTCCGGGCAGGCGCATGTAGCGGCGGGTTTATCCTGCCAAGCCAAAAGCATGGCGGCGTAAAGCCGCCTCTACGCGCCTGAACATCGCAAGCATGCAGAC
>JBOGJW010000266.1:0-8929 GCA_050745245.1 Terriglobia bacterium
GCGCATCGGCGTTCCGCGCATCCTGAACATGTACTCGGTGATGCCCATCTTCAGCGCGTATTTCCAGGCGCTGGGCATTCCCGAAGAGAACATCATCTACTCGGATTACACCAACGAGCAGCTCTACAAAGACGGCGCGAAGCGCGGCGCCATTGACCCGTGTTTCCCGTCAAAGGTCGGCATTCCGCACGTTCACAACCTGCTCTACGTCGCTCACAAGAAGAAGCCGCTCGATATCATCTTCTGCCCCATGATCGATGACCTGCCGAGCGACTTGAAATTCGTGCAGGGGCACCGCTCCTGCCCCACGGTGGCGACTACGCCCGAAGCGGTGAAGGCCGCCTTCACGAAAGAGAGCGACATCTTCAAGGAAAACAATATTCTCTTCCTCGACACGTTTGTGAACACCGGCAGCGCGGCGCTGCTCGCCAAGCAGCTTTACGACGAGTTCGTAAATATCCTCGGGCTCTCGATGGAGGAGAACCTGCGCGCGGTGGACGAGGGCTTCAAGGCGCAGGATAAATTCATGAATGGCGTCCTGCGCGCGCAGGGCCGCGAGATTCTGAAGCAGCTCGAAGCCGAAGACCGCATTGGAATCGTGCTGCTCGGCCGGCCTTATCACAACGATCCCGGCATTAACCACGAGATCCTCGAAGAATTCCAGAAGATCGGTTACCCGGTGCTCACGCTGCAATCCCTCCCGCTCGATGACGATATCCTTGAGCCGCTCTTCAAGGAGGATATCGATGCCGGGCTCATCAAGGACGCGCTCGACATCCGCGATATATGGAAGAACAGCTACAGCGAAAACACCTCCCAGAAGGTCTGGGCGGCGAAGTACACTGCCCGGCATCCTAACCTGGTCGCGCTCGAGCTTTCCAGCTTCAAGTGCGGCCACGACGCTCCCATCTATAACGTGGTCGAAGAAACGGTCACAAAGTCCGGCACCCCATACTTCTCCTTCAAAGATATCGACGAAAACAAGCCCGCGGGCTCCATCAAGATTCGCGTCGAAACCATCGGCTATTTCCTGAAGCGCTACCGCGAAGACCTGGTGCGCCATAAGCAAAAGCAGGGCGAGATTGACGCGAAGCTCAGAGACCTTGAAGCGCAACTGCGCGCCGAGATGGACGCTCTTCCGGCTGGTCCGCCGCTCGCTCCCTACGAAGCCGAAACCCAGGTCGGGATTAACGCCATCCGGCAGGAAGATTAGGCCCGCGAGATGACCTATGAGCGCTTTGAGCAAGCTCCCTGTCTGGCAGGCGGCGATCACGCTCGGGCAGCGCGTCTACGCAATGACGAAGCATCTGGAGTTCAGGCGCGAGCGAAGCCTGCGGGATCAGATCGAGCGCGCGGCGGTTTCGATTTCCAATAATATCGCCGAGGGATTTGAGCGGGGCACAACGCAGGAGCTGCTCACATTTCTCTACATCGCCCGCGGCTCCGCAGGCGAAGTTCGCTCGATGCTTTGCCTGATTGACGGAATTCCCGAATTCGGTGATTTGAAATCTCAAATTTCAAATTTGAAATTGGAAGCGGAGGGAATTTCTAGGCAACTGCGCGGATGGGCGGATAAACTTCAAAACGTCGGCATCAAGGGCCAGCGCTATCTCGATGACAAGACCCGCAAGCGCGAAGAGGCTGAGCGTGACCGCCAGAATTTTCTGCAAGAGCTGGAAGCTATCCGGCGCCGCGCCGCAAGCGCCTGACGCTCAAACCCGCACAACGTTCGCTTCCCCGCCTCTACTGAATGCCGGAATTCTTCGCTGCCAATAAACTACTATCATGGACCCCCGCTTTCGCGGGGGTGACAACGGAGGTCATTCCCGCCCACAGCTTGTCCTCCGCGAAAGCGGGGGGCGGGAATCAAAGCTTTTCCACGCTCCCGCTCGATTTCAAATCTCCGGTTGACGTTTTAGCGCGCGCCGCCCCATATTGATCTGCTGTGGCCACTCGTTCGGGCAAAGGCGCGCCTGCGGACCCGCTTTCGACAGCCGTGCGCATGCTCGCCCGGCATCCCTACTCCGTCGCCGGCCTTCGCCGCGCCCTCGAAAGAAAATTCGGTGAATCGCCCGCGGTTGCGGAGGCGGTGACCCGCCTTCGCGAGCTTGGCTACCTCGATGACCGCAAGTTCGCGCTGCAATACGCCAGCTATCTCGCGCGCGAGCGCGGCCTGGGTCGTGAGCGAATCCGGCGTGAGCTCAAGGCCCGCCGGGTCGATTATCGCGTCATCGATTCAGCGCTCGATGGCGCGTTCGAAGACATCAGCGAGCGGCGCCTGCTCGAACGCGCGCTCGAAAAGAAGCTCCGCACACTGCGCCCCCCCGTTACGCCCGCCCGGCTGCACTCCCTCTGCCAGGGCCTGATGCGCCTCGGCTTTCGCCCCGATGATATTATGAAAGCGGTTCGGGCGAAACCAGAACTAACTAAAATTCTGAATTATGAATGATGAACCAAAAAGAGCCGCTAGGGCGAGATGATCCGCAAAACATCAGGGCGCGGGCGTTCGCATACGCGATTCGGTCGGTAAGGCTCTTTCGATATTTGCAAGATCACCGCGACGGCGCAGGCTGGATCCTTGCGAGACAATATCTCCGCTCGGCGACCTCTATCGGCGCGAATATCGAGGAAGCGCAGTCCGGCGAAACTCGAGCTGATTTCGTCCACAAGCTTGGGATTGCTCAAAAGGAAGCGCGCGAGAGCTTTTACTGGCTTCGCCTTATGGCAGAATCTAATCTGGTGCCGAAGGCCAAGCTCACCCCTCTGATGAAAGAAACAGAGGAACTCATCGCCGTGGTCACGTCAATTATTGTCAGCACGAAGAAGAGGCAACGCACCTGACGCTGGTCTACCATTCAGCATTTATAATTCAGAATTCATAATTCGCTTATGAACTCAAGCGACATTCGCACCCAGTTCTTAACCTTTTTCGCGGAACGGTCGCATCGCATCGTCCGCTCCTCCTCCCTGGTGCCCGCAAATGATCCCACGCTGCTCTTCTCGAACGCCGGGATGAATCAGTTCAAGGACGTGTTCCTGGGGCGCGAAAAGCGCGACTACGCGCGCGCCTGCTCCGCGCAGAAGTGCGTGCGCGCGGGCGGCAAGCACAACGATCTCGAACAGGTGGGCCGCACGCGCCGCCATCACACCTTCTTTGAGATGCTCGGCAATTTTTCTTTCGGCGACTACTTCAAGAAGGACGCCATCGCGTGGGCCTGGGAGCTGATCACCGGGGTCTACAAGATTCCACGCGACAGGCTCTACGTCACGATCTTTGAAGGCTCGGCCGAGCCGGCGATCCCGCGTGACACCGAGGCGCACGAGCACTGGCTTGCACAGGGCGTTTCTGCTACGCGCATTTTCGAGCTGGGCATGAAGGAGAACTTCTGGCAAATGGGCGAGACCGGCCCGTGCGGGCCATGCTCGGAAATTCACTATGACTTGGGCCCGGCGGCATCCGAGCAGGGCCACGCGGATTGCCGCTTCCCGTGCGATTGCGGGCGTTACGTCGAGTTATGGAACCTCGTTTTTATGCAGTACAACCGAAGCGTGAGCGCGACTGGGGTGTATGGCTTTACGCTGCTTCCGAGGCCCTCGATTGACACCGGCGCGGGCCTGGAGCGCCTGGCCGCGGTGCTGCAAGGGAAAATCTCGAATTTCGATACAGACCTCTTCAAGCCTCTGATTGACGAAGCGGCGGAGCTTGCGAATGTGGAGTACGGCGCGAACGCGGCGACCGATGTTTCGCTGCGCATCATTGCCGACCACAGCCGCGCCACGACATTTCTGATCGCCGATGGTGTGCTACCCTCGAACGAAGGCCGCGGGTACGTGCTGCGCCTGATCATGCGGCGCGCGCTGTATCACGGCCAGACGCTCGGGCTCGACGAGCCGTTCCTTTATAAGATTTCCGGCCAGGTGGCCGACATCATGAAGTCCGCCTACCCGGAACTCGAGCCCGCCGCGGCGCACATCGCAAGGGCGATCAAGATCGAAGAGGAGCGGTACGCGCAGACCACTCGAATAGGGATAGAACACCTCCGGCACAGCGAGGCACAAATTAGACTCGACGACAATTTCAACGTTGTGCCAGTGGAATTCGGTGCGTGGCAGGACGAATGGGAACGCCGCGGCGGCTATAGCATCCAACTCGTCTCGGAGATAGCAGGAAGGGATTCCCGGCAAGAGCGCGCAACGATTCCTTCAACTTGTGCGGGTTGGATAACGGGAGAATCGCTGTTCAAGCTGCACGACACTTTCGGCCTGCGGCCCGATTTTGTGGCCGACGTGGTTCGCAACTATGGCCTCGGCGTCGATCTCGCGGGCTACAACGCGGAGATGGAGCGCCAGCGCGCCCGCGCCCGGGCAAGCTGGAAGGGCGCGGAGAAGAAGGCGGCCGCGCCCGTGTACCAGGAGCTTGCCGAGCGGCATCCAACGGCGTTCGAGGGATACGCGCAGACGGAGTCAGCGGGCTCGCGAATCCTAGCGCTGCTGGTGAATGGGGAGCGCGTCGAGCGGGTCCGGGCGCGCGCCGAAGCGGAGGCCGTGCTCGATCGCACGCCGTTCTACGCCGAGGCCGGCGGCCAGGTGGGCGACACGGGGAAACTGATTAGCGAATCGGGCGAAGAACTCGCCGAAGTACTCCATACCCGGCGGCCGGTGAGCGGGCTAATCGTCCACCAGGTGAAAACGCTTCAGCCGCTGGAAGCTCGGATGACCGTTACTGCGCAAGTGGATGCCGGGCGGCGCGACGCCATCCGGCGCAATCACACGGCCACGCACCTGCTGCACGCCGCGCTGCGCGCGACGCTGGGCACGCACGTGAAGCAGGCGGGGTCGCTGGTCGCGCCCGACCGGCTGCGGTTTGACTTCACGCATTACGCTCCGCTCGACGAGCAGGCCCGGCTGGATGTCGAAGACCTGGTGAATCGGCGTGTTCTGGCGAACGAAGAGATGCGCACCGACGTGACGGACCTTGATGCCGCGCTCAGCTCCGGCGCGATGGCGCTGTTCGGCGAGAAGTACGGCGACCGCGTGCGCGTCGTCTCAGTAGCGGATGGCTCATTTTCAAAAGAGCTGTGCGGCGGCACGCACGTGCGCCGCACGGGCGATATCGGGTTGTTCAAGATCGTCGGCGAAAGCAGCGTGGCGGCGGGCACGCGCCGCATCGAGGCGCTCACCGGAACGGGTTCGCTCGAATACATGAGGCGCACGAGCGATACGCTGGCGCAGCTTGCGGAGACGCTGCGGGCGCGCCCGGAGGAGCTGCTCGATGCGGCGGAGCGGCTGGCCGAATCGGAAAAGAAGCTGCGCAAGGAGCTCGATTCGTCACGGCTGAAGCGCGCCTCGGCCTCAGCCGGAGACTTAATCGAGAAGACGCGGGACGTAAAGGGAGTGCGCGTTCTTGCGGCTCGAGTCGAGTCGCTGGATCGCCCGGCCCTGCGCCAGATGGTGGACCAGCTTCGCGCGCGGCTGGGCGCCGGCGTCATCGTGCTTGGAAGCGCCGCGGATGGAAAGGTGTCGCTGGTAGCTGCGGTCTCGAAGGACCTCACGGCGAGGCTCGACGCCGGGAAGATCGTGAAAGAGGCGGCGGCCATTGTGCAGGGCAGCGGCGGCGGCCGCAAGGACCTGGCTGAGGCGGGCGGCAAAGACCCTTCGCGGCTTGATGAATCGCTGCAGGCGGTGGGCGGGATTGTTGACAAAATGCTCTGACAAATGGTGAATCGTAAATGGTAAATTCTGAGATGCGGATTTGAGCGCCGCCATTCAGCGTTTGGCCGGTGCTTGAGGGCCGGACAATTCGCCATTTACCATTTACCATTCAGACGGAGAGCTTCAAACTGTATCGAACCGCGCAATCGCAGATCACCAATCGCAAATCACCAAACGCCATTTACCATTTACTATTTGTAATTCTTCTTTGCGGTTCCCTGCCGTTGTGCGGCCGGGGCATACCATCCAATCCCCCGATTCCTTCCGGTTTCGGCGTCGATATTCATTTCGTAAATCCGCAACCGGGAGAGATGGAAGAGCTGGCTGCCGCGGGCGTGCGCTGGGCGCGCTCGGGGTTTTCCTGGAGCGACACAGAGCGCGCGCCAGGGCGATATGATTTCTCGGCGTATGACCGCCTGGTGGCGATGCTCGCGCGCTACCACATCCGCGCGCTTCTGAATTTCGACTACACGAACAAGTTGTACGACCACGGCCTCTCGCCGCACACGGACGCGGGGAGGAATGCGTTTGCCGCCTGGGCCGCCGCCGCCGCCCGGCACTTTCGCGGCCGAGGAGTCATCTGGGAAATGTACAATGAGCCGAATGGTTACTTCTGGAAGCCGAAGCGGAACGATGCGGACTACATCAAGCTGGCGCTTGCGGTGGGCGAGGCGCTGAAGGAGCAGGCCCCGCGCGCGGTGATGATCGGGCCCGCCGCCGCGCTGATCGACCTTCCGTTTCTAAAGAAGTGTTTTCAGGCGGGGCTGCTCGGGTATTGGGACGGCGTTTCCGTTCACCCATACCGACAGCGACCGCCGGAGAGTGCCGCGCCCGAGTACGCCAGCCTGCGCAAGCTGATCCACGCCTACGCGCCGCGTGGCAAGGACATCCCGATTATTGCCGGCGAGTGGGGCTATCCCGGAACGTGGCTGTGGCCCGGGATGAACAACGAGCTTCAGGCGGACCTGCTCGCGCGCGAATTGCTGAGCGACGTCGCCGAAGGCGTTCCCATGACCGTCTGGTACGATTGGCGCGACGATGGACCGGACCCGGACGATCAGGGAGAGACCTACGGTCTGGTGAAATTTCGCTATACCGGCGGCAAGGATCTCGCCTTTGCGCCGAAGCCCGCTTACCGGGCCATGCAAACGATCTCGCGCGCGCTGGACGGGTATCGTTTCAGCAGAAGGCTGGCGGCGGGCGGTCCCACCGATTACGTCCTGCTGTTTACCAGTGGACGCAACCAGCGGATCGCGGCGTGGACCGCTGCGTGGCAGCCCTCGCGCGTCGGAATTGAGGGCGTAAAGGGCCGGTTCTGTGTGGTTGGGACTGAGGGTGCGGTCCTCCCGTCGATCGCCGCGCGGCGCGGGAGGATTGCGATTACGCTTACCGGCGCGCCGGTATATCTTGAGCCTGAAACGCCGGGCGCTCCCAGAATATCGCCGGTGGGGACACCGGCGATACAGTAGAAGTCGTCTCATGAAGCCTGGTGCGCGCAGCACGGTCGCCCTCCGCCTCGTCGTGGTATTGCTCGCGGCGATTCTGGGCTTGCTCGCATTCCTGCAGGTTCACTGGAGCGACCAGGTCAGCCAGGCCGAGCGCGACCGCATGACGGCCAGGCTCCACACCGCCGTCGCGCGGTTCCGCAGCGACTTTTACCTGGAGCTGCTGCGCGTCTGCTGGGCTTTCCAAATCGATACGCCGAAGCTCAATCGCAAAGCCCTCGCGGTGTATGGAGACCGATATCAGGATTGGCAGGACGCCTCCGCGCATCCCGACCTGGTAGCGAACCTCTTCATATGGCGGAGGAATGGAAAGCTGCTTCACTTCGATCCGGTTTCCGGCCAATTTCAACCCGCGGCGTGGCCCGCACGGCTGGGCGGGGTGCGAAGCCTTCTCGCCGGACAGGACACTCGGGAGATTGCTTCCGATCTCAAGTGGCGGCACCGCTGGCTGATTGACGAGAACGTGCCGGCGCTGTGCCACCCGGTTGGCGGCGGCACGGGCGTTGATGTTCCGGGCGGCGTAATTGTAGAACTCAATGCGGCCTTCATCCAGCGAGTGATGCTGCCGATGCTCGCGGAGCGCTATTTTCGCGGTCCAGAAGGCATCATCTATCGCGTGTCGGTGGTCCGCAGCGGGAATCCGGCGCGGGTGATTTATCAATCGCTGACGGCGCCTCCGGGGCGCCCGGCATTCACCGGCGACGTAGTGACGGACTTGGTCGGGAATCCCTCGAGAAGAGACCGGCGCGAGCCCCTCGATGAGTCATCCGAAGATAAGAGCGAGGCGGAGATTGCAGGAGCCGTCGCTACCGGAGTTCCGCCCGTATTGCCGGTGCAAAGCCGGCTGCTTCCGCGCATCTATCCGGCCGGCGCGGGCGGAACCTGGAAGCTCATCGTGAGGCACCGCTCGGGGTCTGTTGAAGCGGCTGTGCTGGGCCTGCGCCGCAGGAATCTGGCGGTGAGCCTTGGCGTGCTGCTGCTGCTCGGCATCAGCATGGCGCTGATCGTCACTTCCGCGCAGCGCGCGCAGAGGCTGGCGCGCTTGCAAATGGAATTCGTCGCGGGGGTATCGCACGAGCTGCGCACGCCGCTGGCGGTGATCTGTTCGGCTGCGGAGAACTTGGCGGACGGTGTGGTGGGAGCGGCGGTTCAGGTGAAGAGCTATGGCACGCTGATCCGCAACGAGGGCCGGCGGCTTACCGAGATGGTCGAGCAGGTGCTTGCCTTCGCCGCACAGCAGGGCGGGCGCCAGGCGTACAACCGGCAGCCTCTGGAGGTTGAAAGCGCGATTCGTGGCGTGCTGCAGGATCTGCGGCCGGCGATCGAGGCTTCGGACGCCGTCATCGACCTGCGGATCGACCCCGGTCTCCCTCCGGTCATGGCCGATCCGGCGGCGCTGCGAACGTGCCTTGGCAACCTCGTCTCAAACGCGGTGAAGTACGGCGGGGAACGGCCGTCGGTAACCATACGTGCCACAATGCAGTCGAATGGAAGGGCGCCCGAGGTCTAGGTGCGCGTTGATGACGGAGGTATCGGCATCGCACCCGAAGACGTTCCGCACATCTTCGAGCCGTTCTACCGCGGCAGGTCCAAAGACGCGGAGCAGATCCACGGAACCGGGCTGGGGCTAAGCCTGGCGCGAGAGATTGCAGAAGCGATGGGCGGACGTCTGACGGTAAGAAGCATACACGGGAAGGGCAGTTCCTTTGCGC
>JBOGJW010000267.1:0-5906 GCA_050745245.1 Terriglobia bacterium
ATCGACTGGTTCCTTACCTGCGGGCGCGGGCAGCGCGTGGGCATTTTTGGCGGCAGCGGCGTTGGCAAGAGCACGCTTATCGGCATGATGACGCGCGGCAGCTCCGCCGACCTGACGGTGCTGGCGCTGGTGGGCGAGCGCGGGCGCGAGGTGCGCGAGTACCTTGAAAAGGCCATCGGCGAAGAAGGGCTGAAGCGCTCGGTGGTGGTGGTCTCCACCTCGGATCAGTCACCCCTGCTGCGTATTCGCGCAGCGCTGGCCGCCTGCTCGGTGGCGGAGTATTTCTGCTCGCGCGGCAAGCACGTGCTGCTGGTGGTGGATTCCATCACCCGTGTCGCGATGGCGCAGCGCGAAATCGGCCTTGCGGCCGGTGAGCCGCCCACCGCGCGCGGCTACACCCCGTCTGTATTCACGCTGCTGGCGCGCCTGATCGAGCGCGCCGGCCACTTTATGAGCGGCAGCATCACGGCGTTTTACACGGTGCTGATGGAGGGGGATGACCAGCAGGACCCGCTGGTGGACGCCGTGCGATCGCTGCTTGATGGCCACGTGGTGCTCGACCGGCGGCTCGCCAATCGCAATCACTACCCGCCCATCTCGGTGCTCGACAGCCTCAGCCGTCTGATGACCGCTGTGACCAAACCGGAAATCCGCCAGAAAGCGGGGCGCCTGCGGAAACTGATTGCCGCCTATGCCTCGGCCGAGGATTTGATCCAGGTGGGCGCGTATCAAAAGGGCTCGGACCCGATTCTCGACCAGGCCATCGCAATTATGCCCGCGATTGACGCATTCCTCCAGCAGATGGCCGAGGAGTCGGCGCCGTTCGATAAAAACCAGGCCGCCCTGATGGCCTTGCCGGGATAGGTGATGTTCAATCAGCAATGACCAATCGCTAATCACCAATGAAAAACCTGTCTCATCCGTCCCACTTGTCTCCATTCCCGCCATCGCTCGTGCCACATTGGGCGGGAGACCACGAGCATGGAGGGATGGGTAGCGCAGCGCGGCCTTGCGGCCGCAACCAAACGCCAGTTTCAGTCATTCCCGCGAAAGCGGGAATCCATTTCATTAATGGACCCCCGCTTTCGCGGGGGTGACACCGACGGCGGTGGCCCGCGAGCATCCAAAATGTTTGCTAAAAAAACAAGAATTTACGGTATTGCAATGCAGGCCTCCGCTCTTGAGGTCTGCAGCCTTTTTGAGGTAAAACCGCGGACCTGAAAAACGCAGGTCCGCGCTACGGGGTGCGGGGCCTGATGGGCAGCCGCCGCAGTGTTTCTGAACCGCGAGTATCCGAGCGACCGAGCCCGAAGTTTCAAGAATAAGGATTGTTTTTTTCGGAACGAAGCCTATTGATTGTTGAAAAGAAACAACATTAGAAATTGCTAATGGCGAACAGCGCTTGCCACTTGTCACGCGTCACTCGTCACTGCTTCTATGTACCGCTTTCCACTCGAAGCTTTTCTTAAACTGCGCCGCGCGCACGAAAAGCGCGAGATGGTACAGCTTGTCACGCTCGCGAACGAGCTCACGCAGCTTCGCCACCAGCAGGAAGAATTAGCCGGCCAGCGGCAGGAGCTTCGGCGTGCAACCGAGGAGACGCTAGGCCGGGGAACAAGCGCTGCCGAGCTGCATTTCCTCGTCGCGGCTGGCGCCTCGCTCGACGCACGGGGCGGTGCGCTTCGCGAGCGGCTGGAAGAAGCCGAGCGTCGTCATCGCGCGCAACAGGAAGCATTCCAGCAGGCGCAAAAAGGGCTAAAAATCGTCGAAAACCTCCGCACGCGCCATTTTGCTGCGTGGCGGCGCGAGCAGCAGCTCCGCGAACAGCAGCAGATCGAAGAGCTTTTCCTCCTCCGGTTTCCGAGGAATTCCCGATAGTCAAACTGAAAAAACTGTCTCATTCGTCTCGCTAATCGGCATGAGCGCTTGCGATACGGAGAGTGGATTGCGCACTAAGGCCGGGTGATACTCTTCGTGTGCTGCTGATCCCGAAGCTCGTCAAACGCTACGGTTGCCCGGCAGGGGCGGGTGATCTGCCGCCGGAAGTGAGGCGAGCGGCGGATCTCAGTTGCGCGCTTTCTGCGTGGCGTTGCGGAGGGCTGAGCACGCCGAGGGCGGGCAATGGGATTGCGACCGTGATGGCAGTCCCGCGGGCGCCGCGGTCGATGGAGAACTGACCTTTGAGCTGCCGCACCCGCTCCCGCATACCGGCCAGGCCGACTCCCGTATGCGCGTCATCGCGATCCGGCTCCAGAACAGCAGCCGGGATGCCGCGGCCGCGATCCTGAATTTTCATCACCACCTCGGACCTGCGGATATTGAGCCGGACGCTGGCGGTGGAGCTGCCCGAGTGGCGCTGCACGTTCGCGAGCGCCTCTTGCGCGATTCGAAACAGGGCGACCTCTACTTCGCGGGGCAAGCGGAGGCTGCCTTTCTCGCTGAGATCCAGGTCAACACGGATGCCGCTGCGCTCCGAGAATCGTTGGGCAAACCACCGCAGGGCGCGGACCAGGCCGAGATCGTCCAGGTCGGGCGGGTGCAAGAGATGGGAGAGGTTCCGAATCTCGCGGCCGGCCTCGTCGGCAAGGCTCATGCTCTCTTTGAGAAGCTCCGCAGAGGCGTCATAATTTCCGGTGGCGCGGTGCTGTTCGAGCAGCCGCAGGTTGATAGCCAGCGCGGTAAGCGTCTGGGCAGTGCTGTCGTGAAGCTCGCGGGCCAGCCGGCGGCGTTCCTCATCTTGCAATGAGAGCACTTGCGCCGTAACTTTGCGCAGCGCTTCTTCTTGCTGCCGGCGCTCCGTAAGATCGCGCGTCACCTTGGAAAACCCAGTGAGATTCCCCACTTCATCGCGCATGGCCGTGATCACAACACACGCCCAGAAGCGAGTGCCATCCTTGCGGATGCGCCAGCCCTCGTCCTCGCATCGTTCTTCGGCGGCGGCCAGTCGCAGCAGACGGTCCGGCTTGCCCGAGGCAACGTCCTCGGGCGGATAAAAGACGGAAAAGTGCCGCCCTTTGATCTCCGAGGCGGTATAGCCCTTGATCCGCTCCGCCCCCAAATTCCAGCTCACCACGTTGCCGCGGGTGTCAAGCATGAAGATGGCATAGTCGCGGACGCTTTCCACAAGCAACTGGAATCGCGCTTCGCTGTCGGCTAAAGCGGCCTGATGATCAAGCGCCTGGGCGCGCTGTTGCAGGCGAGCCACGTTTCGAAGCTGCTCATCCGCGGAAGCCAGCAGCGGATACTGCTCGCCGGGGATTACATGGGAATGCTCGGCGCAGACGGCGAGAAAGGGTCCCAAGTCTTCTTTCCGGCTAAAGCTGCTGAGCCGGTAAGCGCAGCGGAGGTGCAAGGGATTCTTTCGCCCGAGCGTGTTCCAGAGCTTCTCGACTTGGATCGCGGCGTCACGCTGATCCTCCTCAAAGAGCAGGGCGACCATTTCGCCGAATACCGCAACTTGCCGGTGATCTGTGCCGCCCTTAGTCCGCGCGGCCTTTATAAGTCCGCCGATGCGCTCCTCGAATCGCTCGGGGCTTGCCTGGCCTTCGGACATGAACGCGGAGAGCGCCTGCCGGGCGTCCGCAAAAACCAAGCGGCCGCTCTCCTCAATTGCGGCGAGGTCGAGGCCCCGAGCCAGCAATTGTTGCTCAAGCCCGTGCCGATGCGCTTCTCTCGCAATCACCACCGCGGCGTCGCCCGCGGAGAGAGCCGAGGCAATAAAATCCCCGACCGAGTCCAGAAGGGAGTTGCTGCTGGCGTAGAACTGCACCGCGTGCGCTGCGAAGTTGGGGACGGACTCTCCCGCACTCAGCGAGGAGGGGTTCGGCCTGGCAATCGCAGGGGCAGAGAGAGGCGTGTTTCCTTCGCTGGGCATCATTCGGCCTTTTACCGACCGGGCATTATACCTTTTGATGCGGCGAAACGCGAACCGGAGTCATACTCGCGCACCCGTCTGGCAGGTTGCTGAAAAACGTGTAGCGGCGGCTTTATGCCGCCATGCGGCCATTGGTGATGCTGGACTAATGGCGATATAAAATCGCCGCTACGTCGTTTGAGCAGGGTTTTTCAGCAACCTGCTGGGGAATGAGCTTACTCCAGGTAAAAAACTTCTTCGAGCCGCTCAAATCCTTCATCAGGCCGCCGGCTGCCCAGGTTTTCAAAGAAGGGCGCCATATCGCGCTGCCAGCGCGCATTCACATCACGGGTGGCCATTCCGGCGAGAGCGCTCTTCAAGTTTGGAGTTTCGAAGTAGCCCACCAGCAGACCATCCGGGCGAAGGAAGAGCGAATAATTGTGCCAGCCGGTCTCCCGCAACGCCTGAAGCATCTCCGGCCAGACGCTGGCGTGCCTTTGCTTGTATTCCTCCAGCCGGTCCGGCCGTACCTTCAGCAGAAAACAGACGCGTTCCATGGAGCCTCCTCCTGATAGAATACCCAGTTTAGTCCGAGTGGGCTGAGAAATGGATGGCGGAGCGAAAGAAAAAGCCGGAGCAGCGGAATTTCGCGGTGAACCGCCAGGCCGGGCACTACTATAACCTCCTCGAGAAATTCGAGGCCGGCGTGGAGCTGACCGGCACCGAGGTGAAGTCTATCCGCGAAGGCAAGGCGAGCCTGAAGGACGGTTACGCCATGGTGCGCAAAGGCGAGGTGTGGTTGCTCGACTGCCACATCGGCGCCTACGCCGCAGGAAGCTATCTCAACAAAGATTCACTTCGGGAACGCAAGCTGCTTCTGCACCGGCAGGAGATCAACAAGCTGCTGGGCAGAACGCAGGAGAAAGGCCTCACGCTGATCCCGCTGCGATTCTACGCGAAAGAGAACATGATCAAGTGCGAGATCGCGCTGGCAAAGGGCAAGACTATTGAGGACAAGCGGGAGACGCTTCGCCGCCGTACGATTGACCGCGAGACGGCGCAGGAGGTCCGGGAGCACCGGAGAAAACACTCGTAACGCGTAGCGCCGTCGTCCCGGCGGCTTGTGCCGGCAGGATGCCGGCGCTACTTCGGCCTGAGAGGAGAGAAAATCAATTGAAAATCGAATTTCGTGAAGAGCCAGTTGAAAGAGCGGAGACTCCTCTGCTGATTGTGTGGGGCTTCGAGGGCAGCCCGGTTTCGAGCGGCACGGCGGAGCAGTTGCCCGCTGCCACGCGCAAGCTTCTGGACGGATTGCACGCAAGCGGCGAGCTAACAGGTAAGACGCTGGAATGCACCCTGATCCACAACCCGCCTGGGCTCGCCGCGCGCCGGCTGCTCGTGGTGGGAGCGGGCAAGCGAGAGAAATCCCTTCCGCACTACGTCATGCGATTGGCGGGCGCCGCGGTTCGCTTCGCGCGCGGCAGAGGTATTCATGAGGCCGCCTGGCTCTGCGACGGCTCGCATCTAGCGGCTGACGCTCTCCAACTCATCACCGAAGGTGCGCTGCTTGCCGACTACGACCCGGACCGATACCGGTCGGATCGAAACTCGACACGACGAATCGACCGCCTGAATCTGCTCCTGCCTGGCGGCAAAGCGGGCAAGGCGGAGAACTCCGCTATCGAACGCGGGCGCGTGGTGGGCGAATCCGCGAATTTCACGCGCGACCTGGTGAACGAGCCATCCAACATCATGACGCCCACGCGCCTGGCGGACGAGGCGGCGGCGATGGCCAGCCAGTTTGGATTGCAATCGGAGATTCTGGGGCCCGACGCTATTCGGGCCCTGAAGATGAATGCGTTTCTGGCGGTGGCGCAGGGCAGCAGCGAGCCGCCCCGCTTGATCGTGCTGCGGTATACCCCGGCGGATGCGCCGGCCAGCCCGGTCGTCGCCCTGGTAGGCAAGGGGATTACGTTCGATACCGGCGGTATCTCCATCAAGCCGGCCGCCAACATGGAGGAGATGAAGACGGACATGGCGGGCGGCGCAGCCA
>JBOGJW010000268.1:0-5409 GCA_050745245.1 Terriglobia bacterium
CGGTGTCACCCCCGCGAAAGCGGGGGCCTATTGATAAAATGGATTCCCGCTCCCCCGCCTGCGCGGAGGACAAGCTTCGCGGGAATGACTGTAAATGGCGTTTGGTTGCGGCTCTGCCGCGCTGCGCTACTCCGCTTCAGCAAGCTGAACGCTGAGCGCTGAGCGCTGAGTTCTTCAGTCAAATATGTCCAACGCGAACCCGGACGACAATTTCAGGTTCCCGCGCTATAATCATCTTTACGAAAAGGTAGAGATTAACAAGCTCGAGCGATAAGCATCCGATTCTCAAGCAAAAACAGCGCTCGGCCCTCCGGGAGGGGCGGGGTCCGGTTCCTTCAACTTAATGTTCGATTCTCTCGTTATCACGCTGCGCGAGGGTGTTGAAGCCGCCCTCATCGTGGGAATAGTCGCGGGTTATTTGCGCAAAACCGGGCGCGCGCACCTCATCCGGCACGTCTACCATGGTCTCGCGATGGCGGTAGCGGCAAGCTGCGTCGCGGGATATTTCGTAGACCGGCTGCGTGTGACCGAGGACGCCTACGAGGGCTGGCTGATGATCATCGGGGCGGTGTTTGTGGCCTCGGTGGTCATCTGGATGTACAAAACCGCGAAGGGAATGCGGCGCGAGATCGAGGGCAAGCTGGCGCGAATCGCGGAGCGCACGGACCGCGGCGCGGCGTGGGGCGTTTTCCTCTTCGTATTTCTTATGGTATTTCGCGAGGGCATCGAGACGGTGCTGTTCCTGGCGGCCGTCTCGCTGAGCACCGCTGCGCTGATGAATTTTATCGGCGGCGTCATCGGCCTCGCGCTGGCGGTAGGCCTTGGCGTCGCGTTCTTCAAAGGCAGCGTCAAAATCAACCTTCGCAAATTCTTCAATGTCACAACGATTGTCCTGCTGGTAGTCGCGCTGCAGCTTTTAATCTCCGGAGTGCACGAGCTTTCCGAAGCGATGGTATTGCCCGCCAGCCGCCGCGAGATGGCGCTGGTAGGCCCCATCGTAAACAACGACGCGTTCTTTTTCCTGGTGATTATCGCCTTGTGCGTGTTCCTGATCGTCGCGCAGAAGATTCAGGGTGCGGTGAAGACGGAGAGCCAGATGGCGGCTCTGCCCGCGCCGGAGCGCCGGAAGGCGATTGCCGCGCAGCGGCGCGAGGCGTTCTGGAAGACGGCGGGCAGCGCCGCCGGCCTGCTCATCATGGTGCTGATCGGGGCGGAATTCATCTACTCGCGCGTAGCGCAGGCGGTGACGCCGCCCGAGCCGCTGGCCTTGGTGGGAACAGAAGCGATGATTCCCGGCGCCGACCTGAAGGATCACAAGCTGCACCATTACGTCATTCAGGTGGATGGCGCGCCGGTTCGGTTGATCGCAATCCTCGACAGCGTGAATCGGGTGCATGTCGCACTCGACGCCTGCCCCATCTGCGGCGCTGAAGGGTACTACCAAAACGGCCGGAACGTGATCTGCCGCAACTGCTCGGCGGCGATCTACGTTCCTACGATAGGGATGCGCGGGGGTTGTAACCCTATTCCGATCGCCTTCGAGCACGCCAAGGGCGGGACCTCCGTCGCGGTGCCCGTGTCCGCGTTAAAGAGCGCGGAGAAGGTCTTTCGGTAGCGGTAGCCACGGCACGTGGTATGTGCCTTGGGGTTGTATCGCGTCGAACCAAGACCACGGCACAAAAATCGTGCCGTGGCTGCCAGTACGATTATGATCGGTCGCATTATCCAGCAATCGGTCGCGCGCAGGCGGCGGCGCAAGCTGCTGAGCCTGGTGGCCGTCGCGCTGGGCATCGCTGTGCTCACGGCGGTGGCGACGCTCGCCGTCGACGTGGGCGACAAGGTTAACCACGAGCTCAGCTCGGTCGGCGCGAACATCGTGGTGACGCCCGCCGCCGGCGGCTTTCCAGTCTCGATCGGCGGTGTGGACTTCCGGCCCGCGGGCACTGGGAGCTATCTCGACGAATCCGCTCTACCCGGAATTAAGAAGATTTTTTGGCGCAACAGTATTGAAGCGTTTGCGCCCTTCGTCTATGTGCCGGCCACAGCGGGCGGCCGGCGGTTTGTCCTGATCGGCACCTGGTTCCACAACGATCTGCGCATCGCCCCTGGCGAATCATTTCGCACCGGCCTCCCACAGCTCCATCCCGCATGGAAAGTGCGTGGCGCCTGGCCTGCCGCGGGCGACCAAGGTGGGTGCGTGCTGGGCGCGCAGCTCGCGCGATCTCTCGGCCTCGGCCCCGGCGATAGAGTTGCGATCGCGAGCGCGGCGAGCGCCGAGTCCCGGAAGTTCGTGGTGCGGGGTGTTGTCGAGACCGGAGGCATTGAGGACCAGGAAGCGCTGGCGCCGCTCGCGACCGTGCAGTCGATGGCTGGGCTCGGCGGAAAAGTACGGCGCATCGAGGTGAGCGCCATCACAAAACCGGCGGACGCGCTGGCGCGCACTCCGGCGGCGCAGATGACGCCGGAGCAGTATGAGCGCTGGAGCTGCTCGAATTACGCCAGCACCGTGGCTTACCAGATTCAGCAGGCGATCCCGGGCTCCTCGGCGCGGGCCGTCTACCAGGTTTCGGAGAGCGAAGGAAAGATTCTGAACCGAGTGGGCCTGCTGATGGGCGTGCTCGCAGCCGCGGCGCTGATTGCAGCGGCGCTGGCCATCTCCTCAATGATGCTGGCAAACGTGCTCGAGCGACGCACCGAAATCGGGCTGCTGAAGGCGCTGGGGGCGACCGATGCGCGCATTGCAATGATATTCCTGCTGGAAGCGTGCGTGGTCGGGCTCGCCGGCGGAGCGGTGGGATACGGCCTCGGCAGCGCGCTGGCGGAGCGGCTATCGCGGGCGGTGTTCGGGTCGGCGGCGAGCATTCACTGGGTGATCTTTCCCTGCGCGCTGGCTCTGGCGCTGATCGTTACACTGGCTGGCAGCGCCGCGCCGCTGCGCCGGGGCCTGCGGATGGATGCGGCCGTGGCGCTGCGGAGCGAATGAGTCACCGTCGTCTCAACTCGCGCTCGATCTTCTGGCGGTTGTGCCTGCGCTCACTGCTGGTGAAACGCCCGCAAGCGACGCTGGGGATTGCCTCGCTCGCGGCGGGCGCCGCTGTGTGCGCGATGCTGCTGAGCCTCTACGGAGGCGTCCAGCGCAAGATGACGGAATCGTTCCGCGCGTTTGGCCCCAACGTCATCATCGCGCCGCGTGAGGTGGCCTCGGGGGAAAGCGGGCTTCCCGGCGTAATGCCGGAGCCTGACCTCGGCCGCCTGCGGCCGATCGAGCATCGTTACGCCGGGCTCACCGCCGTTCCGGCGCTTTACACGGTGCTGCGCGCGAGCTCAAAGGAGTTAAACTTCCGGCTGCCGGGCGGCGAAAATGCACTTGCGGTTGGAACGGATTTGCCAGCGCTCCAGGCCATGAATCCCGAGTGGCGGTTTCAGGCGCAGCCCCGAGCGGCGGGATTTACGGGGAGAAATGATTGCGCGGTAGGCGTTCACGTGGCCACCGCGCTCGGCCTGCGCCCCGGCGATTCGCTCGACGTGCGCTCAACGGCGCCGGGCGCGTCATCGAGCGGCGCGGCCACGGAAACGGTAGCGGCCGTTATCTCCGCCGGCTCGTCGGAAGATGACCAGGTATTTCTGCCGCTCACGGAGGTGCAGCGGCTGGCCGGACTTCCGGGGAAGGTGAGCGTGGTGGAAGTCCACGTGCCCGGCTCGGCGCGCGAGATCGAGCGAGCGGTCCAAGAGATCGCCCGTGCGTTCCCCGAGGCGGGCGTGCGCCCGGTGCGCCAGATTGTGTATTCTCAAGGACGCGTGCTGGGCTCCGTCCGGCGGCTGATGCTGGCGCTCACAGCGCTGATCCTCTTCGTGGTGGCGCTCTGTGTCGCCGCCACCATGACCGCCATCGTGCTGGAACGGCGGAAGGATATCGCCGTGATGAAAGCGCTCGGAGCAAGCGACGCGCGCGTGATGGAGCTTTTCCTCGGCGAAGGCGCGGCGCTGGGATTGATCGGCGGGTTCGCCGGTTTCTGGGTGGGCGCGCTGCTGGCGCGCGCGCTGGCGCTGCGCTTATTCGACGTGGCGCTGACGCCGAGCTGGTGGATGTTCCCGGCAGTTTGCGCCGCAACGGTCGCCCTGGCCATTATCGCCACGCTCTTTCCGGTGCGGATTGTGCGCGGAGTAGAACCTGCTGCGGCGCTTAAGGGAGCCTGAACGCAATTGATTCATAGGTTCATTGCTCGATTGATTCATTGACGTCCGATTGGCAATATCGCACAACGACTAAATGAATCAATGAACCGATGGATCAATGAACAAATTCCTGGAGCTTTCTTTGCCTTTCCTTGAAACTCGCGGGCTCACCAAGCTCTACGGCGCATCCGTCTACGCGCTGCGCGACGTTTCGCTCTCCGTCGAGCGCGGCGAATGGGTCGCGGTGATGGGGCCGTCGGGCTCGGGAAAATCGACGCTGCTGAACATTCTCGGGTGTCTTGACTCGCCCACCTCGGGCGAGATTTTGATGGATGGCGAGAACCTCACCCGCCTTTCAAAGGGCGGCCTTGCACGGTTTCGCGCCGAAAAAGTGGGATTCGTCTTTCAGCAGTTCCACCTGGTGCCCTACCTCACCGCCATCGAAAACGTGATGCTGGCGCAGTATTTCCACAGCCTCGCCGAGGAAAAAGAAGCGGCGGAGGCCCTCCGGCGCGTCGGGCTGGGCGGCCGCCTGCATCACCTTCCCTCGCAGCTTTCGGTCGGCGAGCAGCAGCGCGTGTGTGTGGCGCGCGCGCTGATTAATCAGCCGAACCTGGTCCTGGCGGATGAGCCCACCGGGAATCTCGACGAGGTGAACGAAGCGCTCGTCATGAGCCTGCTCACGGATTTGCACCGCGAGGGGCACACCATCGTGATGGTGACGCACGACCCGGAGATCGGGCGCATGGGCGAGCGGCGCGTGAATTTGCATCACGGGCGGCTGAGCGAAGTTTCCGCGGCGCCCGTGCAGGAGAGCGTGCTGGTGGATAACCTGCTGCAGGCGGTCTGGCGGGCGCAGGAAGAGCAGGGGGATGACATGCTGGGCGCCGAATCCCTTCCGGGCTTTCGCGTGAATCGCGCCATGTTCCTGCTGATGGCGCAGGAGGGCTCGATTCGGCTGGAGGACGGATTCATCACCTTGACTCAGCGCGGCCAGAAGCGCGCCGACGCTCTGATCCGGCGTCATCGCCTGGCGGAGCGCTTCTTTTACGAGACCTTCGGCATGGACGAGGACCACCTTCACGAGAACGCCCTGAAGATCGAGCCCCTCTGGAGCGGCGCCGTCACCGATAAGATTTGCTCGTTCCTGCATCACCCGCGCACGTGCCCCCATGGTGATCCGATTCCCCGCGGCGAGTGCTGCCAGATGGCGACATCCTCACAGGATTATTG
>JBOGJW010000269.1:0-4349 GCA_050745245.1 Terriglobia bacterium
GCGGTGGAGCTCCAGGAAGCCGTGCAGGATTATGACCAGCATCAGCCCGATCGCGGCGTGAAGGCGCTCGCCGCCTTCTCGCATTCGATGCAGGATTCCTGGAACGTCCTCGAGAGCAGCGGACGTAATGCTGCCACCAAGCCTCAGGGCTTCATGGAACTTGAGATCGCACTGCGGGAAGACGACCGCACGCTGAACGATCTTCGCGAGCGTATTTCTTATTACTCCCGCGGGCCCGTCGACGACGCCCTTCACCGGCTGAGCCAGTTGCACTCGCAAGTGCTTTTGGCGCTGTTCCCCGGCGCAGCGCAGCCTGGCCTGACCAAGGCCAGCAACTCGAAAATCCAGTCCGCCCACGGACCGCGCAAAGTGGCGCAACCGTGAGAACCCTCTGCGTAGTCCTCGTCGTGACGCTTCTGGGCGGGGCCGCCGCTCTCCGCGCGCAGCAAAAGGCTTCGCTTTCTCCAGCCGAAGTCGAGAAGCTGCGGGATACGCAAGATCCGAGCGGGCGCATCGAACTGTACCTCGAGCTCATGCAAACCCGACTTTCGGCCTTCGGCCAGCTTCGCGCCGCGCCCACGGCTGCGCCCGCAAAAATGGGAACGATCCTCAACACGCTCCTCGCCCAGTACGTCAGCCTCGATGACGAGATGAAAAACTGGATTCAATACCAATATAACCGCGATGGCGATATGCGGAAAGGGCTGCACGCGCTGCTGGACGAGGCTCCGAAGCAGCTCGCAATTCTGCGCCAGGCGCGACAGTCGCCGGCTGCCTATACGAACTCCGGCGCCTATTCGGATAACCTCGATAACGCCATGGCCGACCTCCAGGACACTCTTGACGGAGCGACGAAGGCTCTGAGCGACCAGGAGAAGAAATTAGGCCAGCTTAAGCGGGAAGAGAAGAAGACGGCCAGCACCTCGAAGAGCGCGATCAAAGAGGAAAAAAAGCGCATCAAGGAAGAGGAAAAACTCCGCAAAAAGGAGGGGAAGCAAGAGCAAAGCCATTAAGCGGGGTAGCGCGGACCTATGCTTTTCAGGTCCGCGGCTTTTTCTCAAGCGCAAGCCGCAGACCTCGAAAACGGAGGTCTGCGCTACGTGTTGTAGCGGCGACATCCGCGTCGCCGGAATGATTGCAGATAAGGTGGTGAGGATGCCCGGCGCTACAGCACGCGCGCAATTTTGAAGGGGACATTTCCGCCATGCTACACTAACAAATTCGGCGGAGACGCAAATCATGGCTCTTTATGTGGTCACTGGCGGAAGCGGATTCATCGGCTCGCACATCGTGGATGAGCTGCTGCAGCGCGGCGAAAGCGTGCGCGTTGTGGATAATCTCTCGACCGGACGGAAAGAAAATCTGGATCACGTGCGCGGACGGATCGAATTCTTCAACCTGGATATCCGGGAGCTGCAGAAGATCCGGCCCGTTTTCGAGGGCGCATCGTACGCCGTTCACCTCGCTGCCCTGCCGTCGGTGCCGCGCTCCGTGGAAGACCCGGTTACCTCGAACGAGGTGAACATCGACGGTACGCTCAACGTGCTGGTAGCCGCCCGCGATGCGAAGTTGAAACGGCTGGTCTTCGCGGCATCCTCTTCGGCCTACGGCGACAACCCCGAATTCCCGCGCATCGAAACGCAGGCGCCCCGCCCGCTCTCTCCTTACGCGCTCGGCAAGCTCGCCGGCGAATACTACTGCCAGCTTTTCACCCAGTTATACGGCTTTGAAACCGTGGCGCTGCGCTACTTCAACATTTTTGGCCCGCGGCAGAATCCGTATTCGCCGTACACCGGCGTGCTCACGCTTTTCATCTCGGCCTACCTTCGCGGCGAAGCGCCCGTCATCTTCGGCGATGGCGAGCAGTCGCGCGACTTTACGTACGTGGCCAACTGCGTGCAAGCGACGCTGCTGGCGTGCGCGGCGCCGTCCGCGGCCGGCCAGGTGATCAACGTAGGCGTCGGCGAGCAGTTCACGCTGAACCGCACCATCGCGCTGCTCAACGGAATCTTCCAGCGCGAGGTCAAGCCCAAGTACGCGCCGCCGCGTGCCGGAGACGTCCGCGATTCCCTCGCCAACATTCAGAAAGCCCGCGAGCTGCTGGGCTACGAGCCCCAAATGCGCTACGAAGAGGGCCTTCGCCGGACGGTCGAGTGGTACCGGAAAGAGCTGGGCTCGCAGAGCTCGTGATTACCTTGGCCCCCCGATCCTGCTTTCATTCCTGAATCCATGAGCGGTTCGCTCGCGTTTGTTATTGCTCTGATTGTCCTCTGGGTTGTGGCGCTCCTCTTCTATGGCTGCTCTGTGCCCAGCTCGCAGCTCTTCGGGCCATCCCTGGTGCGGGGGCCGCGCGGGCGTCACTGCGTCGCGCTCACCTTTGACGACGGTCCAACGCCGCCGCATACCGAGCGGATCCTGGACATCCTGAAGGAATACGGCGTTACGGCAACTTTTTTTGTGAATGGCAAGCTGGTGGATCGCTTCCCCGAAACGCTGCGGCGGATCGCGGGGGAGAATCACGCCATCGGCAACCACACCTACTCGCACCTTTTTCTGTATCTCAAAACGCGCAAGCGGATTGCGGCGGAGATCGACCGCACGCAGGAGGCGATCGAGCGCGTTACGGGCCAGCGGCCGAAAATCTTCCGAAGCCCCTACGGCGTGCGCTGGTTCGGGCTTTTCCGTGTGTTGCGGCAGCGGGGGATGCGATCCGTGCAGTGGTCCGACACCGGGTTCGACTGGATCAAGAAGAACACGCCGGCTGACATCGCACGGAAAACTCTGAAGAACGTGCGCGACGGCTCGGTGATCCTGCTGCACGACGGGTGCGGCGCCCTGGAGCCGGAGCAAGCGGATCAATCGGCCACCGCCGCCGCCCTGCCGATCATCATCGAAGGAGTGCGCAAGCGCGGCTTCACGTTTGTCGCGCTCGATGAGTTTCTTCCGAAGTAATATGGCGGCGCATGCCCAAGATTCTGATCCTGACCATCTCGCACGGCGCCGCTCACCGCCGCGCTGCTGAGGCTCTTCAGGCGGCATTTGCGGAGCTTCGCCCCGAGCTTCGCGTGGAGCTCATCGACACGCTGCAGTATTGCACGCGGTGGTTTCGCGCCTACTACGATTCCTATGCGCTTCCGATGCGCTACTGGCCGTCCCTGTGGAATCGGATTGAAGACTACCAGCACCGCCAGACTTCCACCTCGCCGGGATGGCTCTACGAGCACGGCGGCCGTCCGCTGTTCCGCTACCTTGAAGCGCAGCGGCCGGAGGTGGTGATCGCTACCGAGGTGGGCGTGGGAGAGATGGCCGCGCTTTATAAGCGCCGCAGCCGCGCCCGCTTTTTTCTGGTGGCGCTCGAGCTGATGGATTTCAACCGTGCGTGGGTTCAACCGGAGTTCGACCTTTATCCCGTCGTCCACGCCGACCTGGGCAGTGAGCTGGAGGCGGCCGGCGCGCCGCGAGAAAGGATTGCAACCTGCGGAATGCCCATTCACCCCGTTTACGCGCAACTCCCGGAGCGCGCCAGCGCTCGGGAGCGATTAGGCCTCCGGGCCGACCTCGCGCTGCTTCTTGTGATGTTTGGCGGGACCGGCTTCGGTCATCCGAAGCGGATCATGGCGGTGATCGAGAAAGTCCACGCGCCGTTTCAAGCCGCTTTCATCAGCGGCCGGAATGAGGCGCTGGAGCAGGAGCTGCGGCAGCGCGTCGACGGCCTTCCCAACGCCCGCGTGCTCGGCTGGGTTGACAATATGCACGAATGGATGGTGGCATCGGACCTGCTGCTCAGCAAGCCGGGCGGCGCCACGCTGATGGAGGCCGCAGCGTGCGAGCTGCCGCTCCTCGTCTTTGATCCCCTCCCGGGAAACGAGCGGCGCACCTGCCAGTGGATTGAGAAATGGAAGGCGGGCGTCTGGCTGAGGACGCCCGATGAAGCTGCGCCCGTCCTCGAGCGGCTGCTTCAAAACCCGGAGGAACGCGAGCTGCTTCGCCAGCGCGCCCGCACGCTGAGCCATCCGCGCGCCGCCTTTGATACCGCCGCGGAGATCCTGAAGCGCTGCGCGCTGTAGCGCCCGCATTGTGGACTTATCAGGAGATTGGCGATGGCGACTTCTTACGCGTCGCATCGCGGTGCAAAAAGAGCTGAACTATCTGGGGAGACGCACGGAAGCCGGACTGCAGTAATTGCTTTAGGGTCGCTGGGAAATCGTCGATAAGACCGCGTCCCGCCCCGAGGTAAAGAATGGTAAGGGTACCCGCGACTCTAAGGTTCCGCCGCACGGCTTCCTTGCGTCCACCGAGGTCGTCCATCAAGAGCAAATCCGCACTAACCTCTTGGGCCAGGATAATCG
>JBOGJW010000270.1:0-3901 GCA_050745245.1 Terriglobia bacterium
GCGGCGCGCTGCATTGCAATACCGTAATTTCTTGTTTTGTAATGCCTCAGTTTCGGGCGCGGATGTAGCGGCGGGTTTATCCCGCCATCCAAAAATGGCGGCGTAAAGCCGCCTCTACGCGCCTGAAACTGAGGCATTACCGCTAACCGCCCCTTTTTAGGGGGAGTCCGTTCCAATTCGTTCCTCTAATGGTTCTTCATTTTCAGCAACTTACGCCCTGTGGAAATCGAAATAACATTCTCTTTGCGGCCGTTTTTTTACACCTGAGCCCGGAAGCGGGGTCGCTTTCAGCTCCGCAACCTTTTGCGCCGGCCTTTGAAAAAGCCGGCGACGCGAACAACAAGTGTGTGCTGCAACACCGCAAATGCTTGTTTTTAGCAGACATTTTGCAAGCCTGTCATTCTGAGCGAAGCGAAGAACCTGCTTTTTCTTGGGAGATTCTTCAACACAAGCAGGTCCTTCGCTGCGCTCAGGATGACACGTTCTTAGGTTGCGGCTCCGCTCCGAGGCTGATTTCAGCTCCGCGATTACAAACCCTTCGATCAAAAGATCGCCCGAAACTCGCCGACGGTGTGGCCTCGAAAGAGTACAGTGATAGGCCCTTGCTGCACCGCCGCTAGTCCGGCATCTCTGTGAGCTCTCCGTGTTTGAAAGTGTTTGAATCAGCGTTCATCTGCGCTAATCTGGGGCTTGCCTTTTCGGGACGCCATGACCGTTCTCGCATTCATCATCGCGATTTACACCCTGCCGATGCTGCTGATTCACGTCTCCACCGCCAAAATCCTCGAAGCGTGGGGTGGCGCCGGAAGCTCCCGGATCCAGCAGCAGTTTCCCCCCCGGCGGGCGTTGCGCGTGGAGGCCTTGTACTGGCTGCTGGCCCTGGCAGCCTGGCCGGTGTGGCGAGCGGCCGGCTGGAAGGCGCTCGTGGTACTGTTCGCAGCCATTCATATCGGCGTCTGGCTCAGCAATGAGTTTGGCAAGGTCGAGCTGAGCGGCGCGAATGCGAGGCGGCCTGCGCATTCCGCTCGGCTGAACCGCGCGATCATTGCCTTTGACCTGGTTGAAGCCGCCATGCTTGCCGCGATCGGAATTCTCTCCGTCCTATACCTGGTGCACTCGCTGCGGCCGTAGCAAGAACTTCTGCTGTAGCGCCGGAGCCTACACCGGCAATTTGCGGCGCTGAGGACAGCGCGGCTACAGCCGAGACTGCCGCCATAGCTCCCTCACCGATCCTCCTCTCCGCTCGGGGCGCCAGCGCGGAAGCTCGGCTTTTTCCAGCCGCTGCGCTGCCAATTGTCGAGCTCCTGGTGGAGCGAGTCCCAAGGGGGAACAGGCAGGAGGAAGCGCCGTGCCAGTCCCTGGAGGTACGGCTCATACATCTGGCGCAGCTCATAAAGCGATGATTGCTGGGGCGCGCGCACAAGAATCATGCCCGAGTCGGCTGCTGAGACGCGGAGCTCTTCCAGGGCGGCGTGAGGCAAGCGGTCGCGAGACGGCGCCTCGGGCGGGCTGTAGATCACCTGCGACAGGTCCACCACGGCGTGCCGCGCAATGGCGAACGTGAGCTCGGCCTGCCATTGCAGCCTGTCTTGGGCCTCGGTAATCAGGAATGCCGAAGCATCCAGAATCGTCGTGAGGGCCGCAAGCCAGGACTGATTACTGTGCTGGGACCGGAAATAACAGAGGATCGGGTAGGACAGATGGCTCTCCATCAGCTCCGCGGACCACGATTCCCAGTCACGAAGATACTGGATCAGCGAATCCGTGCGCTCGGGCGCGGCGTGGCGGCGCAGGAGCTCTCCGGCGGAGGGAGGCGATCCGGCGCGCGCATCCATCAGCGAGATGTTCACCTCGCGCCGGGAGAAGGAGCCGTACAGGACCGGCAGATAGGCGATCACGATGGCAAGCAAACCCAGCCCGGTGCCCGACTCGATGACGGTGATTACACGCGCCAGGGCCGATCGCGGCGCGACGTCACCCAGGCCCAGCGTGAAGAAAGTTGTGCCGCTCAGGTAAAGATCGGTCCAGAAAGAAGGTGGCGCGCCGGATGTGTTGATGGCGGACCCCGCGGCCCAGTGCAGCAGACCGAAGCTGAGGACGATGGCTGCGGCCCACACCACGAACAGCATCAGGAGGGAAAGCGGGCCGAAGTAGCCGAGGAAGGCCTCGCGGCGCCTGCCGGATTTCACGCGCCGAGCCAGCGCCGCCCACGGCGTCCATGTGTAACGGTAAAAGACGCGCGTCAGCCGGAAGCTCCTCATCACCCGGCGAGGAAGAATCACCGTCTCAAACGCGTCCCAAAGGCTCACCAGGAGCAGGACGAGGCCCGCAATCGCCGCTAGAATTCGCATAAATGCCCGAGATCTGCCGTTAGGGAATCAGCACGATTTTGCCGTGCGCGCCCGGCTCAAAGATGGCCTCGTGCGCCTTCGCGGCCTGGGAGAGCGGCAACTCGCGGCCTACAATAGGGCGCAAAACCCCGTTCTCAAGCCCCGCCACCAGGGCGCTGTGAACGCCCGTCAGCTCGGATTCGGTAGCATTCATTAGCGTCATGCCGAGAATCGACGCGTCCCGGCCCATGGTATCGCGCGGGTTGATCTCTACCGTGCCGCGGCTGCCGATAACAACCACTCTTCCGTTGCGGGCGAGAACGGTGAGGTCCCTGCCGAGGTTGACGTTCGCCAGCATCTCCAGGATCACGTCTACTCCGCGCCCGTTCGTCAGCGCGCCGAGCTGGTCCAGGTAGCGAGGGTCGCGGTGGTTCAGGACGTGATGGGCGCCTTGCTCCTTCACGAGCTTCTCGCCGCTTTCAGAGCCAGCTGTGCCGATGACGATCATGCCGACGGCGCGCGCCAGTTGCACCGCGGCGATTCCAACTCCGCCGCTGGCGCCGTGCACCAGGACGGTCTCGCCGGGCTTCGCCCGCGCCCGCTGGAAGAGCGCGCGATAAGCCGTTGCGTAAGGAATGTTGACAGCGGCGCCTTGCTCAAAATTGACTTTCTCGGGCAGCGGGTGCACCTGAGCCTCGGTGCAGAGCGCCTGCTCCGCGTAGGCGCCGGTGCGCGTTCCCGCCACATAGACGCGCATCCCCGTCGCAACGCTTTTCACGCCTTCTCCCACCGCCTCCACAGCGCCGGCCGCGTCCGCGCCAGGAGTATAAGGCAAGTTCGGTTTTGCGGCGTATCCGCCGGAGCGGATGTAGGCGTCCACCGGGTTCACGCCCGCCGCTTTCACGCGCACCAACACCTCGCCGGGACCGGGGCGCAGGTCCGGCGCGTCCTCCAGCTTCATCACCTCCGGCCCGCCGAATTGATGAACACGAATCGCTTTCATGGATGATCCCTCCTATTTCTGTGACCCAAATCGGGAATCGTAGCGTAATTCTACAACGTACTGGTAATGAGTAAGTTCCTAGCTTCGGCTTATCCGCACCGCGGCCGGCGTACCCCTGCCTGACACTGAACATTTTGCATTCTGTTTATACGCCTCCATGCGGTTCCAGCATAGCAGGCATGCTTCAGAAGATGGAGACGCACGAGACAAGCGGGACGTTTTTTCATAAAGCACCCTTCACCCGGTGGGCGAGGGGCCAAAGCGGACGCGCTACGTTCTTGGTACATCCCTTTTTTGATGCGGAGCGAGGCGGCACGGCCCTGATTTACTTCCCGGCGAGCTGTGATTCGAGGTGGGGCTCAGGGGAGGCTGAAGAAAGGCCGAAGGCGGTGCGCGTCTGCGGATCGCGCCAGTTGTCGAAGATGCCGATTGCCTGGACGCACGAAACGGTGCAGCGCGGCGCGCACGGCTTGCGAGTGAGGTACTCGTGCTCGAGATGAGCGCGAGTGTATTCGCTCAGCGGGATGGCAGGATATCCACGCTGCTGCGAGCAGTAGTGCACGAGGCC
>JBOGJW010000271.1:0-7326 GCA_050745245.1 Terriglobia bacterium
GGACATGATTCCGCGGCAGCCGTTCTTGACATACTGCGCGCCGTGCGACCACGTATATGCGGTGTGCGAATGCGTATTGCCGGCGTAGATGTGATAGACGGGCGGCACCGCGCTCGCCGGCTGGGCCATCAGCCCGAAAAGAGCTATAGCGGCGAAAATTGGGATCAACGGCCTGTGTTTCATTTCCCCCATTTTTGAAAAATGTGCATTGAATTCCGAGCAGGCCGTAGCGCGGACCTGCGTTTTTCAGGTCTGCGGTTTGTCCTTGCACCGATCCAGACAAACCGCAGAGTCTCAAAAGCAGAGACTCTGTTCCGAAAATAGGCGCTAAGTCTTGCGTTATCAATAGGTGTTCTAAGGTTCGCTAGCGCCGTAATTTTCATGCCTCGGGGTGTCGCCCAGCGACATGAGCGACTGCATTGCAATACCGTAAATTCTTGTTTTTTTAACAAACTTTTTGGGTGCTCGCGTCCCGCCGTCACCCCCGCGAAAGCGGGGATCCATTAATGAAATGGATTCCCGTTTTCGCGGGAATGACTGTAAATAGCGTTTGGTTGCGGCCGTAAGGCCGCGCTGCGCTACCCGGGGGCATCGGCGCTAAAATGGGAATTCAGGAGGTAGAGCATGGAGCCACACGCAAGGAAAGTCGCCGTCCTGGTGGCGGATCAGTACCAGGAGATGGAAGTATGGTACCCGCTGCTTCGCTTTCGCGAGGATGGGATCACCACGGAGGCGATTGGGGCGGAGCCGGGTACGGTTTACCAGAGCAAGAAGGGTTATCCCGTAATTGCAGATAAATCCATCGGAGATGTGCGCGCCAGTGACTACGACGCCGTGGTGATTCCGGGCGGCTGGGCGCCGGACACGTTGCGGCAGGACCCGCGCGTGCTGAAATTCGTGCGCGAGATGCACGAATCGGGTAAAGTGGTCGCGGCCATCTGCCACGCCGGGTGGGTGCTGGCGTCGGCGGATATCGTGCGCGGACGGAAAGCGACCTGCTTCAAGGCCATCAAGGATGACCTGATCCACGCGGGCGCAACTTACGTTGATAGCGAAGTGGCGGTAGACGGGAACCTCATTACTTCGAGAATGCCCGCCGATCTGCCCGCATTCTGCCGCGAGATTTCGAAGGCGCTCGCGATGCAGCCCGTCGCACTTAAAGCAGGCAAGTCCTGAATTCTGAATTCTGGATGATGAATGCAGTCCTGAGCTCTGATCTGTAGCGGCGCTCTATGAGCGCCGAATTGATTGAAAAACAAAGGGCCGGTTGTCCTAGACCGCCGCTACACTTGTCACTTACCACTTGTCACTTGCCACTGCCTCTAAAAAGGAGCTTCCATGCGAAAAGCCGTTCCCGTGCTCATGCTCGTGTTCGCGATCGCCGCATTGTCATCGATTCCGGCCAAGGCGCGGTCTCACAAAAAGGCGCACTTGCTCTTCTTCGATCTCTCGGCGGGCTACCGGCACGCCAGCGTGCCGACGGGCGCGCAAGTGATTACCCAGATCGGCCAAAAATCGGGGCTGTGGGACACGACGCAATCCCAGGACGTTTCCGTATTCACGCCCGGGAACCTCAAAAACTATGACGCCATCATGTTCTACACCACGGGCGAGCTGCCGATGACCGACTCGGAGAAATCCGCCTTCCTGCACTTCATCAGGTCCGGCCACGGATTCGTAGGTGTGCACAGCGCCACGGACACGTTCTACGAGTGGGAGCCGTACCTCGAGATCATCGGCGGCTACTTCAATGACCATCCCTGGCACCAGAAAGTTACGGTGGACAATGTGGCGCCGTCCAATCCCATCGTCAGCTTCCTGCCGAAGTCCTTTCAGGTTTACGACGAGATCTACCAGATCGCGGACTTTCAGTACAAAACTTCGCACGTGCTGCTGAAGCTCGACCCCTCGTCCGTGGACCTTCACAAGCCGGGCGTCCACCGGCGTTTTTATGGATGGCCGCTCGCCTGGACCCGCGATTATGGCAAGGGCCGGGTGTTTTACTGCGGCCTTGGCCACGAGGATTCCACCTGGCACAGCGAGCGCTTCCAGAAGCTGATGCAGAACGGGATCGAGTGGGTCCTGGGCGATCTGAAGTGAAAAAAGCAGTGACGAGTGACCAGTGGCAAGAAAAGGACTCAGAATTTAGAATGCTCCCAAAGGCACTGATCTGAGGCTGAGACTATAATGACTCTTGACCCGAAGCGACGCCCAGGGGGCGTAAACCCAGCTTTTGTCGCACCGAGTTTGCGGCGCGGTTGGAGACTGCCCCTATGCCACAGCCCGAAATGCCGTCGGAGGAAACATGAGCGCCGCGCTAAATCGCAGACGTTTTCTCGCCAACCTGGGCGCCGCACTGGCGGGTCCGGCGGCGAAGGGAACCGCCCGCCAGGAGACGCCTTCCGCTCCGCCCGTTGCGCCGGTTCAGGAGCAGCACGCACCTCCGGTGGCGCCGAAGCCCGCAACGCCGAAACCTCTCACAATCAATATCGACGCCCGCCACGGCGTCGGTCCGCTGGATCACTACTGGGAGTCGATCGTCGGCTCGGGTCGGGCATCGCTGGCGTTCCGAGCGGATTACCAGAAGGATCTGAAGCAGGTGCACGACGCGGCTGGAATGCAGGCTGTTCGTTTCCACGGCATCTTTGATGACGATGACGGCGTATGCTGGCTGGACTCGCGCGGGGACGTCGTTTACAACTTTCAGTACGTCGACCAGATTTACGATAGCCTGCTCGACGCGGGCGTACGGCCGTTCGTCGAGCTCAGCTTTATGCCTGCCGCCCTGGCGAGCGGGAACAAGACGGTCTTCTGGTACAAGGGCAATGTGACGCCGCCCAAGGATATGGATGCCTGGGTGGCGATGATCACCGCGTTCGCGCGCCACCTTTTTACTCGCTACGGCGGCGGCGAGATCAGCCACTGGTTTTTCGAAGTCTGGAACGAGCCTAACCTTGATTTCTGGGCCGGCACCCAGGACCAATACTTCGAGTTGTACCGTCGCACCGCCCTCGCCTTAAAGGCAGTCGACAAACGGGTGCGCGTGGGCGGACCGGCAAGCGCCGAAGCCGCCTGGGCCCCGGATTTCATCAAGTACTGCTCACAGCACAACGCGCCTGTCGACTTCTTCAGCACCCACATTTATGCAAACGACCCGCAGCAGAAGGTCTTCGGTCCCCAAGGCCACTATGCGCTGGAAGACGTAATTCCGCTCGCGCTCCAGAAGGTGCGGAACGCCATCGCGTCGTCTCCGATGCCGCACACTCCCATATTCATCACCGAATGGAATTCAACTTACATGAACGTGAGCGCGGTCACGGACTCCTGCTTTAACGCCGCATTTATCGTGCATACCCTGGATCGGTGCCGGGGCCTCGTTGACGCGATGTCCTACTGGTGCTTCAGCGATGTGTTTGAGGAGCAGGGCGTGCCTAAAAATATCTTCTACGGCGGATTTGGCCTGATTGCGATCCGCCGCATCCCTAAGCCCTCTCTCCACGCCTTCACCTTACTGCACCGGCTTGGCAACGGACGGCTGCAGGCCGGCGAGGGGCCCGTCCTGGCGACGGCTCGCGCGGATGGCTCGGTTGCGATCATCGCGTGGAACCTGGTGTCGCGCGATGAGCACGGAACACCGGCGTCCGGGGAGCCCATTGAGCTGCGCCTTGTTGTTCGCGGATTGCAGCACCGGAAGAACCTTTCGGTGACGCGGGTGGATGACGAGCACGGCTCCGTGCTGCCTGCTTATCAGAAGATGGGCAGCCCCCGATATCCTACCGAAACCCAGATTGAGGCTCTGCGCAAGGCGGGAGCGCTGCCGGCGCCTGAGACGAGTCTGGTTGCGGGCGGGGAGTATACCAACGTTCCGCTGACACTGCCGCCGAACGGGATCGCTCTATTGGAGTTCAAGGGATGAGCAGGCGCACGCGCGTTCGAGGCCATCACTCGGGCGCGTACCCGCTTGATCCAATCTGTTTCAGTGGGTGGCGCATACACGGCGCATTTTACCATGCGCGCGACGCGGCGGATTTTTATGGCGTGCGCCCGCTGTGCGTCGCCGCGTGTTCGCCGCGTTGAAGCGGGTCAAACGGATATGTTAGGATGCCTGTTCTCTTCCGCCAAACAACGGCTCGAGCGGGCTCTTGCTGCGGGCTGGCGCGGCATTGGGAATCCCGCTGGGGAGTAATCCCTCAGTTTTGGGGCACGCCTGAAGCGGCGGGTTTATCCCGTCAAGTCAAAATGGCGGCACAAAGCCGCCTCTACGCGCCCGAAACTGAGCGATTGTCTGGAGAGCCCCATCAAGACTTGTAAGGAGATGTTTTAGTGAAGACATACGATGGCGCAAACATCCGCAACGTCGCGCTGATCGGACACGGGCACACCGGCAAGACGCAGCTCGTTTCGGCGTTGCTCTACACGGCCGGAATGGTGAACCGCCTGGGCAAGGTGGACGACGGCGCTTCCGTTACCGATTACGACGAAGAGGAGATTCAGCGCAAATTCTCTATCAGCGCATCGCTAGCCTACGCCGAGTGGGACAAGACCAAAATTAACTTCATCGATACTCCCGGGTTCAATATTTTTTTACACGAGACGGAGGCTGCGCTTGCCGCGGCCGATTCAGCCCTGCTGCTGGTCCACGCGGTGGGAGGCGTTGAGGTACAGACCGAAAAGACGTGGGGCTTCTGTGAAAAGTATGAATTGCCGCGCGGCTTCGTGATCAACCAGATGGACCGCGAGCGCGCGAGCTTCGAGCGCGTCCTCGGGTCGTTGCGGGAAACGTTCGGCCGGGCTGTGGTCCCGGTTCAGTGGCCGTGGGGGGAAGAAAAGAGCTTCCAAGGGGCCATTGACCTGGTGAGGATGAAGGCGCTGTCTTATGACGCCAGCGGCAAGGCAAAAGACAGTGAGATTCCGACTGCGCTGGCCGAGGCTTGCTCGAAAGCCCATGAAGCGATGGTGGAGATGGTTGCCGAGGGCAATGACAAGCTCATGGAAGAGTTCTTTGAAAAGGGGACAATCCCTCCGGAAGACCTCATTCCTGGCCTGCGCGACGCGATTCGCGAACGACGGCTGTTCCCGGTGACGGTGGCTGCCGCCTTGCCCAACATCGGCTCTCAAGGTCTGCTCGATTTCATCGCCGCCTACTTACCCTCGCCGGTGGATCGCGGGGAGTGGGAAGGCCAATCGGCGGACGGCGGCGAGCCGGTGAAGCGCAAAATTGCCGACGGCGAGCCTCTTGCCGTTCACGTCTTCAAAACACTGGCCGATCCTTTCGCCGGGCGCGTAAGCTGCTACAAGGTGCTTTCAGGCATTCTTAAAAACGAGTCGGTGCTTTCCAATTTCAATCGCGGCGGAACGGAAAAGTTCTCGCATATCGCGGTGGTACAGGGGAAAACTCAGACTCCTGTTGGGGAGTTGCATGCGGGAGACCTGGGCGCGGTCGCCAAGCTCAAGGACACGCTTACCGGTGATACGCTGGGTGACAAATCCGTTCCGGTGCTCTATCCCAAGCTGAAGCTGGCGGAGCCCGCCATTTCCTTTGCTATCGATCCGAAGACGCGCGGCGATGAGGATAAGCTCTCGACAGCCATTCATCGCATGCTGGAAGAGGACCTGCTGCTCCGCTTTTCGCGCGATCCTCAGACGAACGAATTCCTGCTTGCCGGCTCGGGGCAGCAGCATGTCGAGGTGGCCGTCGCCAAGCTCAAGCGGCGCTTCAATGTGGAGGTGACGCTGAAGGCGCCGAAGATTCCGTACCGCGAGACGGTTCGCGCCCGGACAGAGGCGCAAGGCAAGCACAAAAAGCAGACGGGCGGTCACGGGCAGTACGGCGACTGCTGGATCAAAATGGAGCCGCTGCCGCGCGGCGCGGGCTTTGAATTTGTGAATGACATTTTCGGGGGCGCCATTCCGAGAAATTTCGTTCCCGCCGTGGAAAAAGGAATTGTGGAAGCCGCCGCGAAGGGCTACCTCGCCGGATATCCGGTGGTGGACTTCCGGGCGATTGTGTTCGATGGGTCCTATCACGATGTGGACTCGTCGGAAATTGCTTTCAAGCTGGCCGGCTCAAAGGCCTTTAAGGCGTGCATGGAGCAGGCGCGGCCTTGCCTGCTGGAGCCGGTGATGAACGTTGAAATCACCGTCCCCGAGAACTATTCCGGGGACATCATGGGGAACCTGAACAGCCGCCGCGGCCGCATCCAGGGGATGGATTCGAAAAGCGGGTCGACCATCATCAAGGCGCAAGCGCCGCTGGCCGAAATGCTGACTTATGCTTCCGACCTTACGTCGATGACCCAGGGACGCGGCACGTACTCGATGGAATATTCGCATTACGACGTGGTGCCGCCGCAGATCTCAGAAAAAATCGTCGCTGCGGCGCGCGCGGCAGGACATGGCAAGGAAGAGGCAGAGGAGTAACGGATTGAGTAAAGGCGCTTGGATTTTCAACTCCGTGGCGCTTGCAGATCTACTGAAGGAGGCGGAGACATGCTGACACGACGGAAGTTTTTAGCACGCACGCTCGGGGGAGTCGCCGCGGGCGCAAGCGCCGCTGGGGCGACGGCTTGGGCAGCGGGAAGGCTCGCTTGGCCTAAGCCTATCGGGCTTGAGCTTTACACCGTGCGCCAGCTTATGGCTCAGAATCCCGCTGCAACCCTGAAGAAGGTTGCCGCGGTGGGTTACAAACAGATCGAAGTTGCTCCTTACCCAAACATGGCCGCGGTGAGCCGCGACTGGCGCGCTGCCGGACTGACTGCGCCCAGCGGCTACTTTGAGGTTCCGAAAAATTTAGATCCCGATTGGAAAAAGTCGGTCGACACGGCTCACCGTTATGACTTGCGGTATATCGTGGTAGGAGATAATCCCAAGCTTGATGCGGACGCCTGGCGGCGGCGCGCCGATTTCTTCAATCAGTGCGGCAGAGTTTCACTCGATGCGGGAATCCAGTTCTGCTATCACGCGCACTTTCACGAGTTTGCCACGGTGGATCACACTACCGGCTACGACATTATGCTCGAGCGCTGCGACCCCAAGCTGCTCAAAATGGAAATGGATATTTTCTGGGTTACCTACGCCGGCAAAGACCCGCTCACATACTGGACCCGTTATCCCGGACGTTTCCCGCTGCTGCACATCAAGGATCTGAAGAAGGGCATTCGCGTAAGTTCGCAGCAGTCGCCGTCAGGTCCGAATCCGTTCGTGCCCGTGGGGCAGGGCCGGATCGACTGGCGAAGGATTTTCGCCCACGTGGGCGAGGCCGGCGTGAAGCACATTTTCGTCGAGCAGGACCAGTGCGACGGGTCCCCGCTCGACGCGATTAAGATC
>JBOGJW010000272.1:0-9432 GCA_050745245.1 Terriglobia bacterium
TGCGTACACTGTGCACGCCAGGGCATGGCAGCAAGCTTCCGTTTGGCGCTTCCAGCCGAGTGGCCGCGGGACAAAGCCAGCATCTCCTTGGATTCCAAGAATTTCTGGAATTACGCTCCGATTCCCGATTTGATGCTTCGAGAGCCGCAAACTAATGGCTAATGTTCACCAGCGGCGGCCTTCTTTAACCCCGTCTGAGCTTTCCGGCATCTCCTCCAGAAGGGAAGTGCTGCGATTCGGAATCGCAGCCTTTGGAGGCGGCTTGCTGGCGCGGCAGGCTCTCGGCCGGCCGCTCGGACAACCCATTGCTGCCGAGAGCGTGCAGCCGGGGCATCTGGGGGTGTTCGACAGCCAGGGCGACGTTGGGGTGACGCCGCGCGCCGGCTCAGTTCAGTTTGACCCAGGGAGCGGCGTTTACCGTGTTTGGGGCGGCGGCGCTAACATCTGGACCCGGGTGGACGCATTCCACTTCGTCTGGCGGCGCATGTCGGGCGACATGACGCTGGAAGCAACTGTTCGCTGGGCGCAACCCCTGCCCACCACGGATCGCAAGGCCGGCGTGATGATTCGCCAGAACCTCGATCCGGGCGCTGCTTACGCGGACGGGGTGGTGCACGGAAGGGCCCTCACCGCCTTCCAGTACCGGGAAACCCGCGGAGCGCTGACCGAATCAGTCCGCCTCGCTGCGGGAGCGCCGGTCACTCTTCGCCTGGAGCGGCGCGGCCATATGTTCCGGCTGTGGGCTGCACCGGCCGGCCAACCGCTCAAGGCTCTCGGGGCGGCGCGCATCACCCTGCGCGATCCCGTTTACGCAGGTCTTGCAGTCTGCGCGCACAATGCCGCCGATCTGGAGGAGGCCATCTTTTCCGAGGTGCGCATCAGGTCGGCGCCGACGCGAAAAAGGGAGATGGGATGACTCGTCGTGAGCTGCCGGCCCTCGGGGGAGTTGAAGCGCTGGTTGGCGCGAGAAAGAGCCTGGGGCGAACTCTTCAAACGCCCCCAAGCGGTTTTCAGCCGCTGTTTAATGGCGTCTCGCTCGAAGGTTGGAACCGCGAGTCCCGCTCGCTCGCCCCGCGCCGGCCGCATTGCGCTCGAGGTGCACAGCAACGGGTGCCGCGACTGGCTGGGCAAGGAGCGACGGCGGCCGGGTGACGTTTGCCGCTGGCGTAATATCTCGATCAAAAAGCTCTAATATGATTAGCTGGAAGGGATGACGCGAATGACCGACGAAAAGCCCGCAAAAAGGCCGTACACCTTGCTCCTGGTGTGCCCCAAGGGGAGATCGTGGAAGATACCCATTCCCAGAGGCTCAGCCTACGTCCTGCTGGCGTTCGTTCTGATCGGCATCTTCGCGCTCACCGCGCTGACGGAAAGTTACGCGCGGATGCTGCTCAAGGTCTCAAACTACAATAACGTTCGCGCGGACCGGGAGACGCTGAAGACGAAGTATAAGCTGCTTGAGCAGGCGGTACGGCAGAGCAACACCCAGCTCAGCTCGCTGGAGTCGTTAGCTTCGGAGGTCGCGCTGAGCTACGGGTTTGGCAAAACGCGGACGCCGCAGGCGCCAACGGACCCGCCTGGCTTTGTACCGGCGGAGAGCGCGGCGAGTCCGGCGGCGGCCAGCTACAGCGCGTCCGTCGTCGCGTTCAATGCCATAGCCCATGCTTCGCTCACCCCTTCCCGAACTCCGGCGCTGCTGGGGCTGCTCGCGAATCCGCTGATGCGTCCCTCAGACATTCCCACCATCTGGCCGGTGCAGGGAGAGGTCACCGCAGGTTTCGGCGAGCGCATGGACCCATTCAGCGGCGAGGGGGCCTTCCACGCCGGCATTGACATCGCCGCTCCGGAAGGCACGGCGGTTCGAGCAACAGCCGGCGGCATCGTGATCCAGTCTGGCCCCGGCGAGCCGGGCTACGGCAACGACGTGATCATCGATCACGGCTCCGGCATCGCCACGCGGTACTCGCATCTTCGCAGGATCTTCGTGGTGGAAGGACAGCAAGTTCAGCAGGGCGAAGTGATCGGCACCGTCGGAATGACGGGCAAAACGACCGGGCCGCATCTCCATTACGAAGTGCTCGTCCACGAAACGCCCGTCAACCCTGCCAAGTTCCTTCGCGGATGACGCGTCTTCTGTAGCGCCGGTGTCCTCACCGGCGAATTCCGGCGCTGAGGACAGCGCCACTACAGCTACTCCATGAACAAGCTGATGGAAGAGATCATGCAGCAGCCCGCCGTGCTCGCCGGGGTGCGCAAGTACTACTCGAGCCCTGGCGCCATTCCCGAGCGCGGGCTGCAAGGCCTGGTGCGGCGCAGATCCCCCGTCGTAATCTTCACCGGCATGGGCTCCTCCCTTTTTGCGGCGTACCCGGCGCAGGCGTACCTGACGGCGCTGGGGATCCGCGCCCTTACCTGGGAGACCGCCGAGCTCCTGCACCATCACCTTAAATTTCTCGGTCTGGACACCCTGCTGGTTGTGGTGTCGCAGTCGGGCGAAACCATCGAGGTGAAGCGGCTTCTGGACTCCATTCCCCGGCGGCAGCGCGTGCTGGCCGTGGTGAACGCGGAGGCGAGCACACTCGCCCGGCGTGCCGGGATGCTGCTGCCGATGATGGCGGGCCGCCAATGCCTCGTAAGCACGAAGACGTACGTGTGCAGCGCCGTGGTCCTGATGTATCTTGCCTTCGCTATCGCCCGCGAGGACCCGAGGCAGCTCAGCCAGGCCCTGCTGCAGCTTATCGAGGCGGAGGAAAACATTCTGGAGAATCAGGACAAGCTGGTGCCGCCCGCCGTGGAGTTCTTCAACCACCCCACCTACACGGCGCTGATGTCGCGCGGGCCCGACCTTGGCACCGTCCGGCAGGGAGCGCTGATGCTCAAAGAGGTGGTGCGGATCGCGGCCGAGCCGATGAGCGCCGGGCAGTTCCGCCACGGGCCTATCGAGATTATCAACACAGCGCATCGCTACATCGTAATCGCGCGGAAAAATGAGATGCAGCCGCGCGCGCGTTCCGGACCCGCGGCGAGCTTTCTGCTGCGCCTTGCGGAGGACATCCGCGCGCACGGCGGGCGCGTGCTCTTGTTCACCGACCTTCCGGCGGAAGAGGCGATGAACATGCGTATTGTCCGCGTTGAAAGCGCGCGGCTGGGGCTGGGCACGCTGGTTGATTCGCTCCACCTTCAGTTGCTCGCCTACAGCCTCGCTCTGCGCATGGGACTGGAGCCGGGCAAGCTCTGGATCGCCGAAGAAGTCACGACACTGGAGTAGCAACCGGAAAGGAGCACACTCGATAATGCCTCAGCCTCGGTCGCGTAGAGGCGGCTTTACGCCGCCATTTTCGGGCTGGCGGGATAAACCCGCCGCTACAACTCCGCCCGAGACTGAGGGATTACCACGCTCGATGCCCGACAGCGAGGCGCCCCGGGACAAGTCATTTGGCAGGTCCTCGCGGCGCGATTTCCTGAAGGGCTCCGCAGCCCTCACTATGACACGATCGGGATACGCAACGGGTAGAAGGCGCCGGCAGGATGGCGTCCTGCTGGCTTATGTCGGCGCCTTCAGCTCGCCTAAAGGCCCGGAAGGCAGCATCGGGCGAGGGGAGGGCATCTACCTTTTTGAAGTGGACGCTTCCACCGGCGCGTTATCGCACCGCGAGGTTTTCAAGGACGCGGCCAATCCCTCCTGCCTTGCGCTCGATCCGTCAGGAACACACCTCTACTCGGCGGATGAAATTTCGGGCTTCGAGGGCACGCCCGCCGGCTCCGTCAGCGCGTTTTCGGTGGACCGCGCCAGCGGGCGGCTGAGTCTGCTGAACACCGTCAGCTCGGAAGGCGCCGGTCCCACCTACATCAGCATTCACCCCTCGGGGCGCTATTTGTTCGTGGCCAACTACGCCGGAGGATCCGTAGCCGTGCTGCCTATCCGGGCAGGCGGCGGGCTGGGTCGTGCCAGCGACGTGCATCATGACACCGGCTCCGCAGGCCCGCCGCGCGCCGCCAGCGCGCCCCGGGGAAGCTTCGCCATTAGCGGTCACGATGCGCCTCATGCGCACTGCATTCTTCCTGATCCGTCCGGCCAGTTCGTGCTCTCGACGGACCTCGGAATGGATCGTATTTTCGTGTGGGAATTCGACGCGCAGGCGGGGCGGCTCTCTCCGGCCAGCCCTGCCTATGTTTCGCTGCCGCCAGGAGACGGGCCGCGCCACCTGGCTTTCCATCCGAATGGCCGCTGGCTTTACTCGATTCAGGAAGAGGGCTCGACGCTGGTCTTGTTTCACTACGACGAGCGCACGGGAAAGTTGGCTGCGAAGCAGACGATTTCAACTCTGCCGGAGGAGTTCGCAGGCACGAATTTTACCTCGGAGGTCTCTGTGTCGCCGGATGGGAAATTCGTTTACGCCGCCAACCGTCTGCACGATAGCATCAGTTGTTTCTCGGTGGGCCCGGGAGGCCGGCTGAGTTTTTCGAGTGACACCTGGACGCGCGGCGACTATCCTCGCAGCTTCGCGATTCATCCGGCCGGGGGTTTCCTTTATTCCTGCAATCAGCGCGCGGACGCCATCACGATATTCCGGATTTACCGCCCGACCGGCGGGCTCGCGTTCACCGGCCAGTACGTCCCGGTCGGCACGCCATCGATGATGGTGTTTCTGTCCGTCTGAACCTAGCTGCTGTAGCGCGGGTGTCCCCACGGGGGATTTGCGGTGCTGAGCCACAGCGCCGCTACAGACGAGATTTCCTCTGTCGATGAGCCTTCATCATGACCCTCACCCGCCTTCGTCCCTTGGCACCCTCACCGAGGGAGGGGGTTTCTCCACGCGCTTTCGCCCTCTTCCGAACGAGCAGGGTTGTAGCGCAGCGCGGCAGAGCCACAACCAAACGCCATTTACAGTCATTCCCGCGAAGCTTGTCCTTCGCGCAGGCGGGGGAACGGGAATCCATTTTATCAATGGACCTCCGCGTTCGCGTGGGTGACACCGGTGGCGCTGGCCCGCGAGCATCCAAAAAGTTTGCAAAAAAAACAAGAAATTGCGGTATTGCAACGCAGCGTTCATATTGTAACGCTGCAGTTTTTTGCGAGTCCGCGGACATGCCGCAGGATCGAAAATACACCGGCGTGTGCGCGGCGACGAAAGGCGCACCAAACCCTCGATTGACAGCGTTTGAGCGAATTTGTAAACTCCCGCGAATTGCTAACCACCGGTTAGAGATTCGCGGCGGATTCAGGTGATACAAAGCGGCTGGTTCCTAAGGCTGCGCGTCCGGCTCTGAACTACCAGCCGAAGGTGAAAATCATGAGAACGCGATGGATGACGATTCTGGTAATCCTGCTGGCGGCGCCGTTGCTCTGCGGGCAGGCGCAGCCCCAGGTGCACGATCAGGAAATGCGCCTGCTGGCGGAGTTGTCGAACGCGCCGGCGCCCTCCGGGTTCGAAGGCGCCGTGCGAAAAATCCTGAGGCGTGAGTTCCAGGCTGAAGGTCTGGAGATTTCGACCGACGGCTTGGGCTCGATCATCGGCGTGCTGCGCGGCTCATCGGCCACGCCGCGCATCATGCTGGCGGCGCACATGGACGAGGTTGGCGGGATCGTCCGCTACATCACCCCGCAGGGCATGGTGAAATTCCAGCTTTTGGGCGGGTGGCTCGACCAGGCGCTGGTCGACCAGCGCTGGACCATCCTGACGCGAAAAGGTCCGGTGCTGGCCGTGAGCGGCTTAATCAGCCCCCACATTGTTTCACCTGCGGTGCGAGCGCGCGTTTTTCCACGCGACGAGGTCTTTCTTGACGTGGGCGCGAGAACGCGGCAGGAAGCTGAAGCGCTCGGAATCGAGCCGGGCGACGGCATCGCGCCCGCAAGCTCCTTCCGGGCGCTTGCTTACGGCCGCTATGTGGGAAAGGCACTGGATGACCGCGTCGGATGCGTGGTGATGCTCGAAGCGCTGCGGCGGCTGAAGCAATCGGGCGTACAGCCTCCGAACACCGTCTATTTTGTCGGAACGGTTCAGGAGGAAGTCGGCCTGCGGGGAGCGCAGACGGCAGCCGAGCTGGTGAAACCGGATCTTGGCATCTCGATTGAAACCGGTCTTGCTTCCGATTATCCTGGCGGCAACCCTGATGAGGCGCAGGAGCGGCTTGGCGCCGGGCCGGCTATTTATCTTGCCGATCACGCGATGCTGGTGAACCTGAAGCTGCGGGACTTCTTCATGCAAACGGCCAGGGAAAATCATATCCCGGTGCAGACCGAAGTGATGTTCGGCGGCTCGGAGGATTCGGCCCGGTTGCAGAGCTACGACGGCGGCCGTCCGGCGCTGAATTTCGCCGTGCCCGCCCGCTACTTACACAACCACAACAGCGTGATCGAGCGCGCCGATATGGATCACGCGATCGATCTGCTGGTGAAACTGCTGCCGCGCCTCGACGCCGCAACGGTGAAAAATATCTCGAGCTTTTGAGGCGCCAATGCGCCTTGGGCTCATAGCATCGGCGCCCTCACCGTAATATCCTTCCCGGCTGGGGCGATCAGCATTCAGCGCTCGGCACGCAGCGGTCAGCCAGATTCTTGCCGCTCGCTCATGACGTGTGTTAACGTGGTTCTCTGCCCGTCACCGGGCAGGGGCATGCCTGCTGGAACCGAAAAAAAGCGCAGCGTTCGTGAGGCGGCCGGCAAGCCGGCTTCCGCTCCGCCACGCGCTCCGGACACCGGTCAACTTGTTACGCTCTGCGTTGCGGCGTGGCTAATCCCGGGCCTCGGCCACTGGCTGCTGAAAAGGAAGTGGCGGGCGCTCATTCTTTTTTTGGCCGTTGTGGGGATGTTTGTAGCCGGGCTGCTGATGCAAGGTCAGTTCTTTGCACTGAGCTCGGCTTCTTACCTGGAGCGGCTTGGCTGGCTGGGCGAGTTGTGCGCCGGGCTGGCGATGCCGGCGGCCCGTTTCTTTGGCTATGCCGGCGGAAATCCGTTCTTCATCAGCTCGGATTATGGTACCGCCTACTTGGTGACGGCGGGGATGTTGAACCTGCTGTGCATCCTGGACGCGTACGACATCGCGCTGAAGCGCAAAGCCTGAGCGGAGTGCCCTGGTGCGGCGCTCTATGAGCGCCGAGTTTGAAAAAGTCGGCGCTCACAGAGCGCCGCTACCGCCAGGCGTTTATGGTCATTCATCATTTTCCGGCGATGCTGCTCTTCGCGTTTCTGGTTTCGGTGGTCTTCGCCGTTTTGGGCAAGGACAATACCCGGCAGCGCGTCTTCTACGGAATAAAATCATTCGTCCTGTTTATCGGCATCGCTGTACTGCTTGGCTGGATCATGTACCCCTTCCCGCGCTAACTCGAGTTTCATCCCCGCCCCAGCGTAGCAAGGGCAGAGCGGACTTGAGTTCTTGCCGCCGTCTGCCTGATAAAAGCAGGCGGAATGAAGGAGCATAAAACTGTGAATCCAAACCTCAGCCCCTCGGGCAAAAAAATGGTGACGTTGCTTCCGGGCGACGGCGTGGGCCCCGAGGTAACCGGCGCAGCGCGCCGCATTGTAGAAGCGGCCGGCGCGGCCATCGAATGGGACGAGCGCGAAGCCGGGGCCGAAGTGTTCAAGCGCGGGCTGCCTTCCGGCGTGCCCCTGGAGACGATTGAATCCATCCATCGAACTCACGTGGTGCTGAAAGGGCCGCTTACGACGCCGGTCGGCTACGGCGAAAAGAGCGCCAATGTCACGCTGCGCAAGCTCTTCGAGACCTACGGCAATATCCGGCCAGTCCGCGAACTGCCCGGCGTGCCCTCGCCCTACAGCGGCCGCGGGGTGGACCTGGTGGTGGTGCGCGAGAATATCGAGGATCTCTACGCCGGCATCGAGTATATGCAAACTCCCGGAGTGGCGGAGGGCCTGAAGCTGATCTCCCGCACCGGTTGCGAGAAGATCGTGCGCCTGGCCTTCGAGTTCGCGCGCTCGGAGGGCCGCGCGCGCGTGCACTGCGCCACCAAGTCGAACATCATGAAGCTGACCGAAGGAATGATGAAGCGCACCTTCGAGGAAATCGCCCCGGAATATCCCGGCGTCCAGGCAAGCCACATCATCATCGATAACTGCGCTCATCAACTGGTCAAGAAGCCCGAGCAGTTCGATGTGATCGTCACCACCAACATGAACGGCGATATCATCAGCGATCTTTCCTCCGCGCTGGTGGGCGGGCTCGGCTTTGCGCCCTCGGCGAATATCGGAAACGAGGTGGCCATCTTCGAAGCGGTACACGGCTCAGCTCCAAAGTACGCCGGCAAGGACGTCATCAACCCTACGGCGGTGGTTCTTTCCTCGGTGATGATGCTTCGGCACCTGGGCGAATTTGAAGCCGCGGACAAGATCGAACACGCGGTGCTCGTGACGCTGGAAGAAGGAAAGGCACGCACGGGCGACGTGGTGGGATATGACAAGGGAGTCTCCACCTCGGCCTTCACCGGCACAGTGATCGGCAACCTGGGGAAGAAATCCACGCGATCGAAGGTGAGGCCGCACCAGCCGATCCGGCTGCCGCAGGTTTCCGCCAGCGCCGCGGCAGATTTGGCGAAGACTCGTACCCTCGTGGGCGTCGACGTGTTTATCGAATACCCGCGTGGGGCAACCGAGCTGGGTCACGATCTCGAGCAGATTTGCTCGGGGACGCCCTTCAGCCTGAAGCTTATTTCCAACCGCGGCACCAAGGTCTACCCCGCCGTCGGCGCCATGACGGATTGCGTCGACCACTGGCGCTGCCGCTTTGTAGCGCGCTCGGGCGGCGCCGAAATTTCCGACGCGCAGGTGCTCGGCCTCGTTCAGCGGATCGCGCCGCGCCACCGCTGGGTTCACCTCGAAAAGCTTCTGGAATTCGACGGCAAGCCCGGCTTCACCAAGGACCAGGGCGAGGATTAAGGAGGATTCGCTTTGTCGCAGAGCTCCGGACCCCTGGTTGGAATTATCATGGGTTCGCAGTCGGACTGGGAGACGATGTCGCACGCCGCAAAGGCGCTCGAAGCCTTGGGCGTGCCGTTTGAGGCGCGCGTGGTCTCGGCGCACCGCACCCCGGACGCCATGCTGGAGTACGCCAGCACGGCCGAAGCGCGCGGCCTGGAGGTGATCATCGCGGGCGCCGGCGGGGCTGCCCACCTGCCGGGGATGATCGCATCGAAGACGGTCCTGCCGGTTTTGGGCGTGCCGGTGCAGTCGCGCGCGCTGCACGGGCTCGATTCGCTGCTCTCAATTGTGCAGATGCCCGGCGGCGTGCCCGTGGGAACGCTGGCGATCGGTGAAGCCGGCGCGAAGAACGCCGGCCTGCTCGCGGCGGCGATTCTCGGAAATTCGCACCCGGCCATTCGCGATGCCCTGCGGCGCTTTCGCGAGGCGCAAACCCGCGCTGTGCTCGACCATCCAAACCCGCAATCCGAGACTAGCTGAGAAGGGGTGAATAAATC
>JBOGJW010000273.1:0-12380 GCA_050745245.1 Terriglobia bacterium
CCGATCTGGTTCAGCTTGATCAGGATTGAATTCGCCACGCCCTCCTCGATCCCGCGTTCAAGGCGCTCGGTATTTGTGACGAACAGGTCGTCGCCCACAAGCTGAACCTTTTCGCCCAGCTCGCGCGTCAGGCTGGACCAGCCTTCCCAGTCGTCCTGCGCGAGGCCGTCTTCGATGGAAACGATGGGATATTGGCGCACCCATTCGGCATAGAACCGGATCATCTCGTCGGCGGATTTCTTCGATTCGTCCGACTTGAAGAAGACGTACTGGCGCCCATCGAACATTTCGCTGGCGGCCGGATCGAGCGCCAGGCATACGTCGTGGCCCGCTGAGTAGCCGGCCCCGTCAATCGCCTCGAGGATCAGCTCAACGGCCTCCTCGTTCGACTTCAGGCTGGGAGCGAAGCCGCCCTCGTCGCCCACCGAAGTCGCGTAATCCTGCTCCTTCAGAACCTTCTTGAGGGTATGGAACACCTCAACGCCCATGCGCAGCGCGGCGGAGAAATCCTCGGCGCCCACGGGCACGATCATGAACTCCTGGAAATCGACAGTATTATCCGCGTGAGCGCCGCCGTTCAGGATGTTCATCATGGGCACAGGAAGGCGGCGCGCCTGCAACCCGCCAAGATAGCGGTACAGCGGCAGGTGGGCGGACTGTGCCGCGGCGCGGCAGACGGCCATGGATACGGCGAGGATCGCGTTCGCCCCCAGCTTGCTCTTGTTCGCGGTATCATCCAGCTCGATCAGAAGACGGTCGATTTCCGCCTGCTCGGACGCCTCGCGCCCGCCCATCTCGCGGGCGATCACGTTATTGATATTCTCCACCGCCGTCAGGACACCCTTGCCCTGATATCGCTTCTTATCCCCGTCGCGCAGCTCGATGGCCTCGTGCTCGCCCGTGGACGCGCCGGAAGGCACCGAGGCTCTCCCGAACGCGCCGTCGCGCAGGTGCACGTCCGCCTCCACGGTCGGGTTACCGCGCGAATCGAGAATTTCTCGTCCCAAAATCAGATCGATTGCGGCCAAGGTGTTCGCTCCTTATTGATTGTAGCGCCGGCGTCCCCACCGGCGATTTGTGACGCTGGGGACAGCGCCGCTACAGCCGATGAGGACTTAGCCGGCGCGCAATTGCGCCGAGGGAAAATCTTATCACAACGGGCGTGCGGACTTCGGGCCGCGACTACCCGAAGCTAGCGGGAGATGGCGCCGGCGGGCTCCGCCGGAACCAGCGGGAGCCGAACGTAGGAAGAGTGCACCGCGTCGTGGTAGACCGTCTGAAGGGCTTTGATGAAGTGCGTGTCCTTTTCGGGCTCGTTCCCCGTGTTGGTGTTCCGCGAGAAAGTAGGAAAATTGCTGCTTGAAATTTCCAGACGTAACCGGTGCCCCTTCAGGAACACGTCATCTGTGAATCCGGCTTCGATCCTGAATTCGTAAATCTTGCCGGGGGTGAGAGGCTGCGGGTGCGACCAGGACGTGCGGTAGCGGGCGCGAAGGATTCCGTCGGTGAGGTTCATGGCGAACCCGTTTGGCGCCACATCGACGAGCTTGGCGGTCCAGTCGGTGTCGCGAGCGCTGCTGGAAGCGAAGAGATGAACCTCGACGGAGCCGGCGGCTTCAAGGTCCTGCTGCTGCGGCGGAGTGGTGTAAACCAGTACGTCCCGGCGCGCTTCGATCGGCCGCTGATCCATAACACCCCAAATCCCCGCGATCAGCCGGGGGGAATTTCCGCCGCCGTGGGCGGGGACCGGGTTGGCAGGATCGTACTCGAACCGGTCGGGATGCTCCTTTCCCGGCGGAGAGAGATCGAGCGAGCCATCCCCGCTCCGCATGTTTGCGCGGCCGCCGCTGTGGAGAAAGTACCGCGTCGGACGCGCGCTTGCGGGCGGCCAGTCCGGCACGGACTCCCACTCATCGCGGCCCATTACGAAAAGATTCACACGAACGTCCCGGTCTGCTCCGTTCGATTTTCCGCGGACGTAGTGGTCAAGCCAGCGAAGCTCCTTTGCTCGAATGTCTACGACAATCTTGTTCCCGAAGTCCTTGTCTCCGATCTTCGGGCCATACAATCCGTGCCCCCAGGGGCCCTCAATCAACCGCTCGCCGGCGCGCGCGCGTGCGCCCGCCTGGTGGTCGATTTTCAGAAAGTCTTCTATCGTGCCTTGCTGAAACAGATCGTACCACCCGCCATAGAGGAACACCGGAATGTTAAGCTTTCTGAATGTATTCTGCCAGCTTAGCGCCTGCCAGTATGCGCCCCGCGCCGGGTGGTTGAGCCAGTCGCGGTAAAAAGGCTGCTCGTATCCGGCTGCCTCGGCAGCAGTGATTACGGGCAAGTGTCGCACCACCTGAGGCCATTGGATCAGCCCGGTGTCCCCGCTCAACACGCGCCGTCCCGTCGCGACGGACCAAGGCAGAAAGACGCCTAGCTTGAACGCCCCGCCCGGATAAGCGCCCGTAAGGTACAAGTCCGACGGGCAGAAGCCGGTGATCATGGCCACCAGCGCGGGATTCGGCGTTGCGGCCAGCCATTGGTCCATGGCGTTGTAAGAAGCGCCCATCGTCACCACCCTGCCATTGGACCACGGCTGCCGCGCCGCCCACGCGATGGTGTCCTGGCCGTCGCCGGCCTCATGGGAAAAGGCGTACCATGTCCCGTCGGAGTCATAGCGGCCGCGCGTGTCCTCAATCACCACGGCGTAGCCGCGCTGAGCGAAATAGATGCCCTCGCTTCTGGTTGCTCCGGACTTGCCGTAGGGCGTCCGGTCAAGCAGCACGGGGTAGCGCCCTCGCTGCTCCGGCAGGAAGACGTTCGCCGCAAGGATTACACCGTCGCGCATGCGCACTGGCACGTTGAATTGCCATCGGATGTTGGGCGATTTCGCGCCCGCAATTGGCACGCACGCACTCAGCAGCGCCATCGCTAAGAGGAAAGCTAGCTTGTTCATTTGTGATTCGCGAACTTGCCGCGTCCGGCCCGCTCCGGATTGGACGATCCCTCGCCGCCTTGTGCGTTGACAGGAGCGAGGGCGCGCCGGTAGACTTAATATTTCGACTTGGAGGCTATATTCTCAACTATGTACGCGATCTTCAGGACGGGCGGGAAGCAGTACAGGGTATCACCGGGCGACGTGGTTCGGGTAGAGAAACTGCCGGGCGGCGAAGGCGACCAGGTGGAATTTAACCACGTGTTTGCCGTGCGGAAGGAAAGACTCCAGGCTGGCGCTCCGCTTGTTGAGGGCGCGAAGATCACGGGCGTGATCTTGCGCAACGGAAGAGCCAAGAAGGTCCGCGTGCTGAAATACAAGCGGAAGAAGCAGTATCGGAGAACGCTCGGGCACCGGCAGCCGTTCACCGAAGTGCTGATCAAGGAAGTGGTGGGCGGCTGAATGCCGCGGGAGACAATTTATGGCGCATAAAAAAGGGCTGGGCAGCTCGCGCAACGGACGCGACTCGAATGCGCAGCGGCTCGGCGTGAAGCGCTCCGACGGCCAGTTTGTGTCCGGCGGCTCGATTATCGTGCGGCAGAGAGGCACGCGGCTGAAGCCCGGCGAAAATGTCGGCATTGGCAAGGACGATACGCTCTACGCGAAGGTAACGGGGACAGTCCGGTTCCAAGACAAAGGACGCTCGGGTCGGTTCGTGAGTATCGTGGTTCCGGCTTCGAACTAGCCAGCGAGCGGTGAACGCCGCGCTCGGATCGTTTCCGGCGGCTTTCACCGCATTTTTGTTTGTGGGCGGGCGCTTCGGGCCATTTTCGATGTTTATTGACGAAGCCGCAATCCGAGTAACGGGAGGGCATGGCGGCAACGGCTGCATGGCGTTCCGGCGCGAGAAGTACGTTCCACGCGGCGGCCCCAGCGGCGGTGACGGCGGGGATGGCGGCAGCGTCTATCTCGAGAGCACAAACCACCTGAGCACGCTGCTGCAGTTCCGCTACAACCGGGAGTTCACCGCGGAGCGCGGGCGGCACGGCGAGGGCTCTAACCGGCACGGAAGAAGCGGCGAGGATCGCGTCATCCTGGTTCCCGCGGGAACAATCGTCTACGACGCCGCCAGTGGGGACCGTTTGTGGGATTCCACCGGGCCGGGCCAGCGTTTCCTGGCAGCGCGCGGCTGGCGGGGCGGGCGCGGCAACGCGCGGTTTGCAAACTCGGTGAACCAGGCGCCGCGCCGGGCCGACCCTGGCGAACCGGGCGAGGAGCGGGCGCTTAGGCTGGAGCTGAAGCTGCTCGCGGACGTGGGGCTTGTCGGCTTTCCGAATGTTGGTAAATCGACGCTGATTTCACGGCTGAGCGCGGCGCGCCCGAAGATCGCCGACTACCCTTTCACGACCATTGAGCCGCTGCTCGGCGTTGCCGGACTCGATGCCGACCGGTCGTTTGTGATCGCGGACATTCCCGGACTCATCGAGGGCGCGCACTTGGGGCGCGGCCTCGGCACTCGATTCCTGAAGCACATCGAGCGCACGCGGCTGCTGCTGCACCTGGTCGACGTCGCCGGCGAGGCCGAGCGCGATCCGGTCGAAGATCTCGATGTGATCCGGGGCGAGCTCGCAAGCTTCAGCGCGGATCTGGCGAAGAAGCCGGTGCTGATCGTGGCCTCTCGGATTGACGCAGCGGGCCCCGGCGAAAAACTTAAGAAACTGCGGAGCTTCTGCCAAGACCAGGGCAAGGCGCTTTACGAAATTTCGGGCTTGACGGGCGCCGGCCTCGACCGCCTGAAAGAAGCGATTTGGGCGGCGCTGCAAAACCTCCCGCCAGTTTCCGGGTTGGGCAGCGATGCCTCCGACGACGACGAAGGCGCGGAGATGCCTCAGTTTCGGGCGCGAACGTAGCGGCGGGTTTATCCCACTAACTCAACGATGGCGGCGTAAGGCCGCGTCTGCGCACTCGAAGCAGCGCTCAAATCAACGTGAAGATCGCCTTTTTCGGCGGAACGTTTGATCCGATCCACGTAGGGCATCTTGAAGCCGCCCGCGCCGCACGCAGGCGCTTCGGGCTCGGCCGCGTTCTGTTTGTACCGGCCGGCCACCCTCCCCACAAACGCGCCGGTAATCTCGCGCCGTTCGAGCACCGCTTCGCTATGGTTTCCATAGCCTGCGCCGGTGAGCCGCGCCTTGTTCCCTCGTTTCTCGAAGCGCCCGGGCGGGGGGTGCGATATTCAGTTGATACCGTGCGGGAGCTGAAAAAATCGCTCGGCAGCAGGGATCGCCTTTATTTCCTGATCGGTGTGGACGCCTTTCTGGACCTGCCCAACTGGAAGCAGCCGGAGCGCTTGTTGGACGAAACTGACTTTATCATCGTCTCGCGCCCTGGCTTTCCCATCGAGTCGATTCTAAGCGTCATCCCGCGCCGCATGATTCAAGCTGCTCCCGGCCGCAAGCGCACAGGAACAATCGCCCTGCGGCGCTCGGAAGTGCATCTTCTGAACGGAGTGGACGTGCCGGTGTCGTCGAGCGATCTTCGCGCCGCGTTGCGGAAGGGGCGCTCCGTGGCTGGTCTTATTCCTCCCCTTGTGGAAGAATACATTATGAAGGAGGGAGTTTACAGGACTTGAGCGGATCGGCAACCGCAGCCATCGCGGCAGGCGTCGTTGAAGCAGTACGAGCCGCGGAGGACCGGAAGGCTCTTGACGTGGTCCTGCTTGACCTCGGCGCGGCATCGTCCTTTACGGATTATTTTCTGATCTGCAGTGGAACGTCTACTCGCCACGCGCAGGCGATCTGCGACGGCATTGTCGAGCGGCTGAAAAACTCCGGAGTAAGCCCGGCGCACGTGGAAGGTTATGCGCGCGCGGAGTGGATTCTGATCGATTACCTCAGCTTTGTGGTGCACATTTTCATCGAGCGCGCCCGCCTGTTTTACGATTTGGAGCGCCTTTGGAAGCACACCCAGCGGATAGACATCTCCGGAGTGACGGCGCCCTAAAGCCGTGCGCCTCTTCATGCGATGCGCATTCGCCTGATCTGGGAGGGAAAAACTCGGGATGAGCGCTTGCACGCGCTCCAGGCTGACTATGCCGCGCGGATTTCCCGGTTTGCAGAGTTGCAGATTGACGAAATTCCCCCTGAGCGCGGCGCCGTTCAGCGACAGAAAGGGCAGCTCAGCCCGGCCGAGCGACGGCTGCTGGAGAAGGCGGGCGATGGCCCGAAGGTTGCGCTCGACGAGCAAGGCCGTGAGTGGAATTCGCAGGAGTTTGCGGCCTGGATGGAGCGGCAGGCCGTATCCGGGACGCGCGCCATTGCGTTCCTGGTGGGAGGACCGGAAGGGTTCTCCGCAGCATTTCGCGCCCAATCCGACGTGCTGCTGGCGCTAAGCCGAATGACCCTGACGCGGGATTGGGCGCGCGCTCTGCTGCTCGAACAAATATATCGCAGCTTCACAATCCAGCGAGGCTATCCATATCCGCGCTGAGGTTGTAGGGCGGTCTGCGACCGCCGGCTGTCCAGTTAGCTGAATGGCATGGTGGAGACTCAACTGTCAGCGCCACTCTCCGAAAACTAGGTGGAGGAGCTATTTGCCCGAGTCCCGCAAAGGGTTAATCATGGTGTTTACCGGACCGGGGAAGGGAAAGACCACCGCCGCCCTGGGCACCGCTTTCCGCGCCGTGGGCCAGGGCATGAAGGTGGTTATGGTGCAGTTTATCAAGGGATCATGGCACTACGGCGAGCTTGAGGCGGCGCGAATGCTGGGGCCCGGCAAACTGGAGATCCTGCCCATGGGACGCGGCTTCGTGAAGGTGGGCGTTGAGAAGCCGGATCCCGAGGACGTTCGCCTGGTTGAGGAAGCCTGGCAGTTTGCGCTCGGCAAAATCGCCGGCGGCGAGCATGAGATGGTGATCCTTGACGAGATAAACTATGCGATCACTTACAAGATGTTGGATGCGGAAAGCGTCGCCGCGCAACTGCGGCAAAAGCCGGAAGGAACACACGTAATTCTCACGGGGCGCAACGCTCACCCATCAATCATCGAGCTCGCGGACCTAGTGACGGAGTTGCGCGAACTGAAGCATCCCTATCAGAAGGGCATCATGGCCCAGCGCGGGATCGAGTATTAAGGGAAAGTGACAAGTGACAGGTGACGAGATGGTTCGAAGCCCTGCAACTAAGAAGCTGTGAAAAAATTCGGGACGTGTCATTCTGAGGAAGCCGCCGCGGCGACCGACGAAGAATCCTCGTATTTGCCTCGTTTTAAATACCGGGATGCTTCGCTTCGCTCAGCATGACAGTCACCCACGATTTTCTCACGCCTTCTGACACCTGGAACTAGGCCTTGTTTGCTTGCCACTCGTCACTTGTCGCTCGCCACCGCCTTTATGAGTTGGTTTCGCAAAGAAAATAAGCCGCTCGAAGCCCCAAAGGTGAAGCGCGTCCAGACGGAGGGCCTTTGGACTAAGTGTGAGGGCTGCAAGCAGACGTTCTGGAAGAAGGACCTCGAGGCGAATCTCTACTGCTGCCCAAAGTGCGGATACCACTTCCGAGTCTCCGCCGTCGAGCGGCTGCGGATGCTCTTTGACGACGCCCGGTATGCGGAGCACGATGCCGGCCTCCGCTCGTCGGACCCGCTCCAGTTCAAAGACAAGAAGAGCTACCGCGACCGCCTGAAGAAAGCCGAAGCGGAGACGGGACTCAAGGACGCACTCATCAGCGCCGAGGGCCTGCTCGAAGACCGGCGCGTGACAATCTGCGCCATGGAATTTCACTTCATTGGCGGGAGCATGGGGGCGGTGGTGGGCGAAAAAATTACCCGCGCCGCGGACCGCTGCATTGCCGGCAACATGCCGCTGATTATTGTTTCCTGCTCGGGCGGCGCGCGCATGATGGAAGGCGTCATCAGCCTGGTGCAGATGGCGAAAATCAGCGCCGCGCTCGCGCGCCTCGAACAGGCTCGCCAGCCCTACCTTTCCGTGCTGACGGACCCCACCACCGGGGGAGTCACGGCCAGCTATGCGATGCTGGGGGATTTGAATATCGCCGAGCCCGGCGCGCTGATCGGTTTTGCGGGGCCGCGCGTGATCGAGCAGACCATCCGCCAGAAACTTCCCGAGGGCTTTCAGCGCGCCGAGTTCCTGCTGGAGCACGGCATGCTGGATGCCATCGTGCCGCGCAAAGAACTCAAGAGCTATCTTGGCCGCGCTTTGGGTTTGCTCGCCGGCGCGTGGTCCTCCGGCGCTCCGCTGAAGCCGAAAACTGCTGTTCCCGCTAACCCCGCGCAGGCCTGAGCAGGCCGCTAAAAAACGTGTAGCGGCGGCTTTATGCCGTCGTGCGGCCATTGAGAATACTGGATTGATGGCGATATAAAATCGCCGCTACGCCGTTTGAGCAGGGTCTCTCAGCAACCTGCACCTGGAACATCGGCCCTCATCGCCGGCAACGATCAGCCGTATGACTTACGCTGAGTGCATCGACTTCCTTCAGCAGTTGGGTCACGAGCTGCGCGGCGTGAAGTTTGATCTGGCCGTGATCCAGGCGCTATTGGAGGCGCTAGGCAATCCTCACCTGCGCTATCCCAGCATCATCGTCGCCGGAACCAACGGCAAGGGCTCTGCGTGCGCGATGATCGCATCAATTCTCGAGCGCGCCGGGTATCGAACGGGCTTGTACACATCGCCTCATCTCGTTCGAGTCAATGAGCGAATCCGGCTGAACGGGCGTGATATTTCCGATGGCGATTTTGCCGCGGCGCTGAGCGAGGTTCGGGAGCGCGCTGAGTACCTTCGATCCGCGTTGCCGCAGCGTCCGAGCTTTTTCGAATATCTTACGGCCGCCGCATTTCTCTCGTTCGCACGGGACGACGTGCAGTTCGCGGTGCTCGAGGTGGGCATGGGAGGCCGCCTCGACGCCACCAACGTCACCGAGCCCCGCGTGGCGATTATCACCAACGTCGAGCTCGATCACCAGGAATTTCTCGGGAATACCGTTGCCGCGATTGCTCGCGAGAAAGCGGGAGTGATCAAGCCGAACAGGCCGGTGATCTCTGGTGCAGAGCGGCCGGAGGCGGCGGAGGTGATTCGCGGCAGGTGCCTTGAGCTGAGCGCCGAGCTGCTGGAGCTGCCCCGCGACGCTACGGCCTGCAACGTGCGCAATCAGGGCGGCTGGTTTAGTTTCGATCTCACGTTGAAAGGCCGGTCTATCACAGGCCTGGCCCCGGCTCTTGCGGGCAGATTCCAGGTTCAAAACGCAATGGCGGCCGTTGCGGCGGCGCTTGAGCTGCGGGAGCGGGGCTTTTCCATTCCGCTTCAGGCGATTCGGCAGGGGCTGAGGCGCGCGCGATGGCCGGGCAGGCTCGACGTGATCGCGCGCCGGCCGATGACGGTGCTGGACGGCGCGCATAATCCCGCCGCAGCGCTCGAGCTCGCGGCTTTCGCGCGGGAGCAGTTTCGAGGCCGCCGCGTGCGCCTGGTCTACGCCTCAATGCGCGACAAAGCGATCGAGGAGATCTCGGCAATACTGTTTCCTATCGCTTCGGAAGTTTATGTTACACAGGTCGCGACGGCGCGGGCCGCGACGCCGGAGGAGATCCTGCGGCGAGCGGGACCGCAGCGCGGGCGCATTATGATCGAGCCGGACGCGGAGCGGGCGCTGAACGCTGCGCTCGAGGCAAGCTCGCGCGAGGACGTGGTGCTGGCGGCGGGATCGCTGTTTCTCGTAGGCGCTGCCCTCGAGGCGCGTGGCGCCGGCAGGCTGGGCGTAAAACCAGTCGTAAAAGAAAACCAAAGCTGTCCAAATTAGCTGAACGGCTGCGGCTCTGCCACTCCGACTTGCGGAAAGCCTGCGGCTTGCCAGGTAAGGCCGGTCACTTTCACTCCCTGCTCCACGCACAGGCTTAGGCTATGCGTGGAGCAGGGATCAGGTTTATGATTCTGCCGTTTTCCGGACGGACAGAGCCTTCCGTACGACAGGCGGCGGAGCCGCTGGACGAGCCACAGCCGTCACGCCGTAATTTAGACATACCCAGACGAATACCGTGGTAAATCATCCATCCCGCGCCGGGCTCAGAAGCGCGCTGAGCTTCGTGCGATCGCTGCTCATCACCGATCCGCTGATTTTTCTCTATACTGCCGTCTGCGGCGCCGCATCGCTTGCCGGCTCGCTGTTCGATTCGGAGGGAAGATGGCAGCACGCCTGCGCGCGGACGTGGTCACGACTAATCCTGAAGACCAGCCGCATCCGGCTGCAGGTCGAGGGGCTGGAGAATATTCCGCGCGATCAGACGGTGATCTTCTGCGCGAATCACCCGAGCGCGATGGATATCCCGATCCTGTTCACCTGCCTCCCGCTCCAATTCCGTTTTGTGGCGAAGCGCTCCTTGTTCAACGTGCCGTTCCTCGGCTGGCATCTCTGGCGCTCGGGTCACATTCCCGTGGAGCGCGACCGCCCCCATAGGGCAATGAAGAGCCTGGAAGAGGCGGCGGAGCGCGTGCGCGCGGGCAGCTCTGTGGTCCTGTTTCCGGAAGGGCATCGCAGCCGGCAAGGCGGCATGGGTGGGTTCAAATCGGGCTCGTTTTACCTTGCGGTCAAGGCGCAGAGGCCGGTGATTCCGATTACGATTAGCGGAAGCCGCGAAGTTCTGCCGCCCGACTCGCTCCACGTGCACCCCGGCACGGTGAACGTGGTTGTCCATCCCTGCATCACGACCGCGGGGCTGGGTCTGGAAGATGTGGGACTCCTCTCCAATCGTGTGCGTGAGCGTATACTGTCCCGGTTCGAGTAGCGACGGCGTCCCGCCGGCAACGAGTGGAAGTGGAGGGAGAGTATTTTGAATCGGGTGTGGCGCGCACCGGGCAAAGAAACCGCCAAGTGCGCGCCGTCCCGGTGGGGAGAAGCCGGACTACACGTTGCGGAGCTTCGGACGGAGGAGGACGAGAAGGCCCGCCAACCCCGTGCCGAACAGGAGTAGCTCGCCTGGTTCCGGGACGCTGGAAGGAGGCGGCCCTCCGCCAATCGAGCAATTAGGTCCGCAAGATAGCCTGGCAACCTGCTCGTTCTGCGAGAGGAATAACGTGCCGTTGCTTACGTCGGGCGAGACAAAGTCGCCTCGCGTTCCGCCGTTGGCGATAATCGTGAACGTGCTGGTTGTTGGATCCAGGAGTCCCACGGTTCCATCGTTGTCGTTGACGATCACGTCGCCATTGAAGCTGCCGCCCGAGATGACGCCGGTGCCATCCGGACTGTGGCCCGTGCTGTAGGTGGCGATGAGCGCTCCGGTAGCGATGTTGTAGGACTGGACGGTGCCGTCTGCTATGACTTCCACATACGCGATGGTGCCGTCCGGGGATACCGACACGCCGTCGGGAAAGAGTCCAGCTCTGATCACACGAAACGTGCCCGCAACCGGGTCAATGTCAACCAGTCCCTCGTTGCTGGCAGAAATGATATGCCCATTAACCGGGTCACCCCACATGCCGAAGTTGCTGCGAAGCCCGGCGGCCTGCAGGTTGGGGATCGGGCTGAACGTACCGTCATTGGCGAAGTGCTCGTAGATGCCGCCGGCCGCCTGGGCGCCAAAGACCTGGCCTCCGGCCGTCGTCATGGCGAAATTGCAGTTGCCAGTCTGGCACGTGTACGGGACTGAAGTGAGGGCGCTGGCCAGCGTCTGGCCATCGACGTCGCTGAACACGTAAATCTTAGTATTCAGCAGGCTTCCCGTGATGACGTTGCCGTCCGGGGCTATCCCCTGCGCGAGCGGACCATACTCCGCGCTATATCCGCTGACAAAAGTGGTAAGAGTGAAGCCATCGGCGATGCCGGCGGCCGCCAGCGTAAGACCGGTTCCAAAAGCCCCGGCCGAAGCGAACAAGAAAGCGAACCCGCTAAGTGCAAGAACTGTGGCGATACGGCGTAACATTCTGCGCCCTCCTTCTTATTTGTTCCTGGAATTTGTTATGAGTTGCGGCCGCCAGAAACCAAGCAGGCCTTTTCTCAATGTAGGGATGGTAGGGGGCGTTGATGCGCCGTCACAAGCGACAATAGGTGACAATAGGCGGAAATTAGCGGCACGCCCGAAGATGATTCCAAGTTAAACCGGCGCGAGCGAGGTGATACTCTTTAGATACTTGCGCAACTCCTTAGTGGGGGATATGCTCAGCGTGGGTAGTCCTAAAGCAAATCAAAAACCAATACTCCTGGCGATCTCCGTGTAATCGCTGAGTTGTGCTCTGTGACTTGGTGGGTTTCCGCTACACAGCGGAAATCAGCGGGGGCGGAGACGATGAGGAAGCGGGCCGTCCGTTGGGCGGCTGTCGAAGGAAATCAGCGTTCGCAACCGTGCCTTAGCCGTGATCTGTCTATGAGCCAGGGGGTCAGACTCAATTCGTGGAAGGAGATCGCGGCTTATCTCGGCCGGGATGTCCGCACGGTTTTACGGTGGGAAAAGCAGC
>JBOGJW010000274.1:0-9691 GCA_050745245.1 Terriglobia bacterium
AATTCTTATCCCGCAGCCGCAGCCCCCTGTTGTCAATTCGGCCCGTCCTGCATGCTCCACCACTGCGTCCTCCGGAAGCACACCCGGAGCCATCCGCTCTTATCGAAGGATCGGGGTTACTTTGTGCGCCCATTGTGGGCCCAAGGTGAAAAAGGTATCCTAAAGCCGTGAATTTTCGTGAGAAGCTCGCCGATCCCAGCGAGGCGATGAGCCTTTTTGAGATGGTACCCCCGGCGGGCGGAAAACCCGGCGCGCTGGAAGCCGCGCTGGCGGAAGCCGGAAGAGTCGGCTCACGCGTAGATGCGATAAACCTCCCTGAGATTCACGATGAAAATCGCAACCAGCCGCGCACGGCCAAATACGTCGAGCGCATTGAGCCGCGGAAGCTGGGAGCTCGCATCCGCCGCGACCTGGGCGTGGAGGTGGTGATCAACCGCTGCGTGGTGCGCGACCCCGACCCTGTCCCCTGGTTCGGTGAGACCGTGAGCGAGCTGGGGCTTCGCCACGTTGTGATCGTGGGCGGCGAATCCAGCCAGATGACTTATCCCGGCCCTGGCGTGGTTGATGCCGCGCGCCGCCTGGCGGACGCCGGGCTCGATGTCACGCTCGGCGGCATCGCCATTCCCAGCCGCGTACACGAGGCGGACCGAATCCGGCGCAAAGCCGCCGCCGGTCTTTCGTTCTTCACTACGCAGGTGTTGTTCGACTCGAACGACATCGTATGGCTGCTGCAGCGGCTCAATGGGCTTGACGCCCGCATTTTCCTTAGCTTTGCCCCCGTCAGCCACCCTCGCGATCTCGAGTTCCTGCGCTGGCTGGGCGTGGATATCCCGGCCGACCTCGACCGATTTCTGCTGCAAGGGACTCCGGAAAGCCCGGAGGGCGTGGCGGGCTGCTTCCAACGCTCGCTCGACCTTTGCCAGCGTATTCTCGTGGACGTCTTCGATAATCTGCCCCCCGATCCGCCCGCGATCGGGCTGAATATCGAACACATCAACAAGCGGAATTTTGCGCCCGCGCTCCAGATGCTGGAGCGCCTTGGCGAACTCTACGAGCATCGGATCTCGGCGCGCTCGAGCCTCGCTTGATTCTGAAAAAAGCATGCCGGACACACAGCCCATCCGCGTGGCGGCGGGGATTCTCATGAGGGATGGGCTGGTGCTTATCTGCCAGCGCCACCGCTCCGACCCTTACGGTCTTCAGTGGGAATTCCCGGGGGGCAAGGCCGAGCCTGGCGAAGATCTGAAGGATTCTCTCCGCCGCGAGTTCGGCGAGGAACTCGCAATCGAAGCGGAAATAGGCGAGGAAGTTTTCAGGCTCAGGCATCGCTACCCGGACCGCTTCGTTGAGGTGGTGTTTTTCGTCGTGTGTTCCTACCACGGTGAGATTCGAAATCGGGTGTTTGAAGCCGTGGAATGGGCCGCACGCGTGAGGCTGCCCGAGTACCGCTTCCTCGAAGCGGACCGTGAGCTGGTGGAACGCATCGCCCGAGGCGAATTGCTGTAACCCGGCCATCTTTCGGCCCCTCAGCTTAGGAATGAGACCGTCCAGAAAATTCATAACCCAAGCACGCGTTCCTATCGTGCTCTCCGCCATCGGCGTACTCACGCTCGTCATGACGGGACCGCGCGCGGCGCAACTCGAGACTATTCCCGGCCCATCCCCGCCATTTGTATGGGAACACCGGGTGCGTGTCGAGGGCCACCTGGCGCTCACGTACTCACCCGACGGCGCCTTCTCACCCGACGGCGCCACGCTTGCCATCGCCGAGCCAGAGCGGATTGCGCTGGTCAGCCTCGCCGACGGGCGCGTCCAGAGCGTGGTGCGGCCGCAATTTCCCGCAGTCTCCAGCCTGAGCATTCAGTCAGCCAATTTCGTAGGCCCCGCGCGACTGTTCATCCTGGCGAGCGGCGTACTGGAGGCAGCGCGGCATCACCCCGCCGCCGCGCCCGAGCTGGCGTTTCAGTGGGACCTGCAGCAGGGCGCGGTTGCCGGAAAGGTGAGCGAACTTGGAGTTGGAGGCGGTTTTCTGCCCCCGCGCTATTTCCCCCGCATCGGCTATGTCGCTCTCTACAAGGACGGCGCCTTCACGGTTTGGAATCCCGTCACCGGACGCGCCGGGAGCTTCAAGATTCCGCAGCTCACGCACGCGCCCCACCTCTACGCGTTCTCCCCGGACGGCCATTGGCTGCTGCTCGCGCAAATCGAGATGAACGCCACACCCGATCCGGTGGTGGTGGAATTGCAGACGCACCAATTCGTGAACACGCTCGCGGGTCATCACGGACCCGTGCTCGGGATGGCGTTCTCCCGCGATGGTAAAAGCGTGGTTACGGCTTGCGCGGACGGCAATGTGCGCATCTATTCTGTGCCGGATTGGAAGCTGATCGAGACGCTGACGGGCAACACCGGGCCCGTGCATTGGGCGGAATTTTCACCGGACGGAAACTGGGTGGCGTCCGCAGGCGAAGACGCCACGGTCCGCATCTGGTCGGCGGCCACCGGCAAACTGGCGCAGACACTCACCGAAAGCCGGCATCCCCTTCTCACAGTCGCCTTCTCACCAAATGGGCAGTACGTCGCCGCCAGCTCCGCAGACGGAGTTCACGTCTGGGCCCGCACGGCGGAATAACGGCTGGCAAAAGTCCCTAAGCTGGTGCGTTATTTTGCGGAGTTTTGTTTTTGGACGGCGGGCAGAATGTACTTCGTCAGCAGCATCTCGTATTCCTGCTGCACTTTATCCGTAATCGGCGCCTCGGCGAGAGGGTGGTCATCCGAAGCCTGCAGGTAAAGGTCGCCGGTCCCGCCGAACGGACCGGGATTGATCTTCTCGAATTCCTGAGTGTCGGCATCGCCGAAGTTGTATACCGCCTTGGCATTGTAGATCGCCATCTGTTCCTGGCTCATCTTGCCGACGCTGCGCACGTGAATGGCGAAGCGCCCGAAGTACAGGCTCTTATCGTAGGTCACGTGCAGAACGCGCTGGTACTGAGCGCCGCCGTTCGACGTGTCGGTATAGATATCCGCGAGCAGGTAGATGTCCAGCTTACCTCCAAATGAGTTGTCCAGCAGGTCAAAGAGCTGCGCCGTCGGACCATCGGTGCCCGCCGCTTTTTTTTCTTTCTTGTGGCGCCGCGCCCAGAGCATGCCAGGACTGGCGGCGGAGACGATCACGGCGCAGACAACAGCAAGAACTAAAACTCGCAAGCCAGGTTTCATCATCTTCTCGAATCCCCTCTTGAATTTCGCGCGTAGCCAAAATCCCATTTGGAGCAGCCCGCGGACGTCGCTCCTCAGCGCCCGTCCGCCACGAAAATACTACCCCTTTCAATGCCCGCAGACAAGATCAACCCGGGTCAACGCGGCGAGGGAAAACGCTGGCCGTGGCCATCCCTGCCAGGGTGGTAGTAGCATAATGCTGCGGTCTTTCTTCAAAGGACATTAAGCGCCGCAGCGGGTAGCGCAGCGCGGCCTTACGGCCGCAACCAAACGCCATTTTACAGTCATTCCCGCGAAGCTTGTCCTCCGCGCAGGCGGGGGAGCGGGAATCCATTTCATTAATGGACCCCCGCTTTCGCGGGGGGTGACGGCGGGCCGGGAGCACCCAAAATGTTTCCTAAAAAAACAAGAATTTACGGTATTACAGTGCAGATCTCCGCCTTTGAGGTCTGCTGCCTTTGTGCAAGGTCCAACGGAAAAACCGCGCACCTGAAAAACGCGGGTCCGCGCTACCTCGCTACAAGCAGACTCAGAATCAATCACAAATCACCAATAAAAGCCGTCTCATTCATCTCACCTGTCTCCATTTGTTCACGCGCTCCTGCTACGCTCGACAAGGCGGATTCGTAGCGCCGGCATTGTGCCGGCATACGCCGCCCGGGGGGTGGCGCTATGCGAAGATGTAAAAATCACCGGAACGAAGCCTAATAAGCCTTTAGAATCAACAGGCGAGTCTCCAAGGCCGGGCAGGCAGTCCCCGAAGCAGGCAGGCGTCGCTCATTGAATTGACCCGCTCTGGGTTTTGTTGTTACAGTTTCTGTTCTCTCAAAATAGCGCCCGGAGCGACGCAGACCGGGCGCGAATATGGCAACACAGGGTGGACAAATCACGATTTCCAGGCAAGGAGGGTGGGTAATGGCGGGAAAACCAAAGGGGACGATTGGAATCCTGACGGGAGGCGGCGACTGTCCGGGGCTCAACGCGGTGATCCGCGCCGTGGTGCGCCGCGCCGATACACTCGGGTACGGCGTTCTCGGCATTAAATACGGCTGGGGGGGCTTGGTGAACGGCATCGCCGAGCCGCTGACGCTCGACTCGGTTTCCGGCATCCTGCCTCGCGGAGGGACCATCCTGGGGACGTCGCGCACCAACCCGCTGAACAGCGAGGGAGACAAGAAGAAGCTTTATCAGAACCTTAAAAAGTTCAAAATCGATTACCTCATCGTTGTGGGCGGCGAGGACACCATGGGCGTCGCGAAAAAGCTCACCCCTGAGGGGCTGAAGGCCATCGGCGTTCCGAAGACCATTGATAATGACGTGGAGGGCACGGACCAGACGTTCGGGTTCGATACGGCCGTCTCGATTGTCACCGAGGCGATTGACCGCCTCCACACCACCGCCGAGTCCCACCAGCGAGTGATGGTGGTGGAAGTAATGGGCCGGCAGACGGGCTGGATCGCGGTGGTTGGCGGGATCGCAGGCGGCGCCGACTGCATTCTGATCCCCGAGCAGCCGATGAGCATCGAGAAGATATGCTCGCTTATCGAGCGGCGTCACGCGCGCGGGCGGCTGTTCTCTATTGTGGTTGTGGCGGAAGGGTTCAAACTGGAAGGCGAGGGCGGCGCCGTGATCCGAGATAAGCAGGTGGACCAGTTTGGCCACGAGCACCTGGGCGGCGTCGGCGAGGCTGTGGCCCAGGGAATCGAAAAGCACACCGGCTACGAAACCCGCGTTACGGTGCTTGGCCACGTGCAGCGCGGCGGATCGCCCACCGCATTCGATCGCGTATTGTGCACGCGATACGGCGTGAAGGCCGTCGACCTGATCGACGAAGGCAAGCTTGGCGAGATGGTGTGCCTCAAGGGGAACCGCATCACCTCCATTTCCTTCGAGAAGGCCATGAACAAAATCAGGAGGGTGGACCCCGAGCTGATTAAGACAGCGGAGATATTTTACGGTTAGCGGGCCGTCGTAGCGCCGGCATCTTGCCGGACCGCCGCGGCGGTCCGCAGGGATGGCGGCGCTACCTCGCTTGGCTCTAAAGGGAGGCTGTAATGTCCACCGGCGCTTTCGATTATTACCGCGCCAACCGCGAGCGCTTTCTCGAAGGGCTCGTAAGCCTGCTGAAGATTCCCAGCATCAGCACGCTGCCCGAGCACCAGCCGGACATTGCGCGCGCAGCCGGATTCCTGCGTGACGAGTTCCGCTCCATCGGCATGGAGCGCGCGGAGATTATCGAGGGCGGCGGCGGCCGGCACCCGCTCGTTTACGCCGAATGGCTGAAGGCCCCCGGCAAACCCACTATTCTGTTTTACGGACACTACGACGTTCAGCCGCCTGATCCGCTTGAGGAATGGACCTCGCCGCCTTTCGAGCCGGCGATACGAGGCAAGGACATCTACGCGCGCGGGTCTTGCGACGATAAGGGACAAACGTATCTGCTGGTGAAGGCCCTCGAAGGGTTTCTTCGCAGCGAGGGCGCTCTGCCGATGAATGCGAAGTTCATTGTGGAAGGCGAAGAGGAGGTGGGCGGCGAGCACATCGAGGCATTCGTGCCCAAGAACAAGGAGAAGCTGCGCGCTGACGCCGCGGTGATCTGCGATACGGAGATGTTCGCTCCGGAGCTGCCCACGCTCACCACCGGCTTGCGCGGCCTGGTCTATATGGAAGTGGAAGCGCGAGGCGCCTCGCAGGACCTGCATTCCGGTATGTACGGCGGCGCGGCGCCCAATCCGGTGCACGCGCTCGCGCAAATCATCGCCGATCTCAAGGGGCGCGACGGCAAGATTCGCATTCCAGGATTTTATTCTCGGGTCCAGCGGCCCAGCGCCAAGGAGCTGGCCGCATGGAAACGACTCCCATTCAAGGAAAAAGAATTCCTGAAGAAAGAGGTAGGCTCGGCGGCGCTCACCGGCGAGAAGGGCTACTCGGTGCTCGAGCGCCTCTGGGCGCGTCCCACGCTCGAAGTGCACGGCATCCGCGGCGGATTTACCGGCGAGGGCGCAAAGACCGTGATCCCCGCCGTGGCCACCGCCAAGGTGAGCATGAGGCTCGTGCCGGCGATGATCCCCAGGGAAACGATTCGTCAGTTCACTGCCGCGGTAAAGAAGCTGACGCCCGCCGGAATACGCACCAGCGTGCGGGTTATCAGCTCGGCGCCCGCTTCCGTGGTGAGCACGGAAAACCGCTACATTGAGGCCGCCGCGCTCGCGATGGAGCAGGTATTCGGAAAGAAGACCGTCTACATGCGATCGGGCGGTTCCATTCCCATCGCCGGGCTTTTTATGGAACACCTGAAAGCTCCGGTGGTAATGATGGGCTTCGGCCTGCCGGATGACCACCTTCACTCCCCCAACGAGAAATTCCACCTGCCCAATTTCTATCGCGGAATCGAAGCCGCCGGCCGCTTCATACAAATTATCGGAAGCGCCTAGCGCCGCGCGGCGGGCCGCATTCGGTGCGGGCTGGCCGACCGCGCTCCCAGGCCAAGCCCCGGCAGCGCGTCTTCAGCGCAGGCCAGACAGCGGCCCGCCTGCTTCAACTTGCAGCGCGCCGCTCAGCGCGATATCGGCCGACGATCTCCCGGCCATCACGTCGAAGACGCCGGGCACAACCACCCAGCGCATATTGCGGTCGAGCAGCATGAGGTCTTTCGGGCCGAGCGTGAACGCGACGGTTTTCTTCTCGCCCGGCGCGAGCGCGACTCGCTGGAACCCGCGTAGCTGCTTCACCGGGGTCGATACAGGCGCATAGCGCTCGTGAACGTAGAGCTGAACCGTCTCCACGCCGGGCCGCTTGCCGGTGTTTTCAACATCCACCTGAACGCGTGCGTTGCCGCCGGTATAAATCTGACCGGGGCTGATGCGAAGGTTGCTGTACGCGAACTGCGTATAGCTGAGCCCGTAGCCGAACGGGTACAACGGCGTGCCGGGCTCCTCCACGTAGCCGCCGAGGTGGGACCAGCCACGCCCGATCCAGAACGCCTTGGAGGGTTTGTAGTCGTAGTAGGCGGGAAGCTGCCCAACGCTGCGCGGAATCGTAATAGCCAGCCGTCCGCTTGGATTGTAGTCGCCGAACAGCACGTCAGCGACGGCCTCGCCGCCGCGCTCTCCCGGCTCCCAGGCTTCAACAATCGCCGGCACGTGAGCCGCCGCCCAGCGCACGGAGAGCGGACGTCCATTCACCAGCACCACGATCGTGGGTGTCCCGCTGGCGTAGACGGCCTTGATCAGGTCCTCTTGCACGCCGGTCAGATCCAGGCTGTCCACGTCGTACCCTTCACCATCCGTGGGACGCTTCAGCCGGTCGGGCGAATGCTCGTTCTCGAACCGCTCCCCAACCACAACCACAGCCACGCTGGCGTTTTTTGCCGCGTCGACGGCGGCGCGGAAGCCGCTCCGGTCGCCGCCCGTCACGCCGCACCCCTTCTGGTAGACGACGTTCGTCCGCGGGCCAACCTTCTGCCGGATGCCTTCAAGGATTGTCGTCACGTGCTGCAGGATTACGCGGGGAGTGTAGTCGCCAAGCTGGTTGCGCGCGTCATCGGCATCCGGCCCGATTACGGCGATCGATTTCAGCGTTTTCTTCAGCGGCAGGAGACCGTTTTCATTCTTCAGCAGAACGATGCCTTCGCGAGCGGCCTGGAGCGCGAGCTGCTGATGCGCGCTTGAGTGCGCCACTTTCACCGCCCGCTGCGGATCGACATAGGGATTTTTGAAGAGTCCCAGCCGGAACTTCAGTTCCAGCACGCGGCGCACAGAGCGGTCCACCCACGAGACCGGCACGCGCCCCTCCTCGACATTTTCAACCAGCGGTCCCATGTAGGCCGGCTCGTAGGTGATGTCGAGGTCAACGCCCGCGCGCAGCGCCAGCGCGCCCGCCTGCTTCTCGGTAGGAACAATGTCTTCATAGATCAAAGTTGCAAAGCCATTGCCCTCGCTGAATACCAGGCCCTGGAAGCCCATCTCGCCGCGAAGCACGCTAGTGAGCCATTTCCGTGACGCGTGCGCGGGCACGTCGTCAATCTCCGGATAACCGGCCATCACGCCCAGCGCGCCACTGCCTTTGATCGCGGCAACCCACGGGCGCAAAAAATCTTCGCGGAGCATCCGCTCCGAGATTTCGACGGCCCCGCGCTCGAGGCCGCTGACCGGCTCGCTCTGCGTGGGAAAATCCGTCAGCACCGCCCCAACTTTATCCGGCGCCGCCACGTCGCCGCCCTGGGCGCCGCGCACAATGCTCTGCGCGATGCGTGAATAGAGGTACGGGTCCTCCGTGTAGGCTTCATCGTTCCGGCCCATCCGCGGATCGCGGTCGAGCTCCAGCACCAGCGTCGAGAGCATATGGATTCCCACCGCCCTGGCCTCTTCCGCGGCGGCGGCGTAGATGGAACGCACCAGGTCCATATCGAACGTGCTGCCGATCGCGAGCCCTTCGGGAAAAATCGTCGCGCCAGAAAACATCGCACCGTGCGTGCCTTCTTCGTCTTCAAGCAGCGGGATCTTCAGACGCGTTTCAGTGAGGGCGATTTTCTGAAGCTGATTGAAATATTCCGCCTGCTGGAGCGGCCCCTGGTGCAGAATGGTGTTCGCCAGCGTGAAAAAGCCGCAGCCTGGGCCGATCTCATCGGTGTAGCGCCCGGCGGCAAAACGCTTGCACGCGGCCAGTTTCGCGGGGGTGTCCTTCCCGAGCTGGTCGACGTAGACGCAAGGCAAATTGAGCTGCCCCACCTTCTCTTTCAGCGTCATCCGGCTTAGCAGGTCGCTGACCCGCACCGCGACGGGCTGACTGGGGTCGAGATAAGGTGGAACTGCCGTTTGCGCCCGCAGCAGAGCGCCCGCCCCGAGCACGACGCCACACCCAAGCAGAAGCGCTTTCATGCCTTTTGCACGCATAATCGTCTGATCTCTCTCCGTCACCAAGAGGAAAGGCGTATGATACACGATTCGAATGCGCCGATTCTACGTCGCTGCCCTGAAAATTTCGGTAAGGTGCCCCTCACCCGGTTCACGCCGGCATTTTGTAGCGCAGCAGAGCCGCAACTGAATGAAACTGTCATTCTGAGCGAGGTCGCCGTGGCGACCGAGCGAAGAATCCCCGTATTTTTTAAGGCTCAGCGAAATACCGGGATTCTTCGCTCCGCTCTGCATGACACACGGCGGTAAATCCTTGGTATTCAGCAAGCCGGAATCTCGCCCCCGGCGTCGCGTGTCATGCCCAACATTGGCAGCCGAAGGCTGTGGACGCTCAGAATGACACTCTTCAAAATGTTTGCCAAAAAACGAGGTTTTACGACCTTGCAATGCACAGTTGTCGTTTAACTCCGCGGCTTGGACGGGCCCAAAGAAAAGCCGCATCTATAATGGCGTCGGCGTTGTCAAGGTTTTTTTAGCCCTTTTTGGGGACACGTCGGCTGCCGCGTGCCGGGCGCGGAGTCAAGGGCGAGCGCAGGGAGTTCATCGCAGACCCTTGA
>JBOGJW010000275.1:0-3917 GCA_050745245.1 Terriglobia bacterium
CGCCCGCGGCGTCTGGCGCAAAAGCACTTTCTTTTCTCCCCAAAGCACGCTAACTTTTCGTTGCACTGTTCTGTTCCCCCGCTGATGGTTTCGAACCTACTCCAATCTAACGGATTAGAACAGAACACTGTCCTTCAATTTGCGAATTCGGGTTGAGTTGACACGCGGGTATTCGGGCGAAGCTCTTCGGAGGCGCGCTGGGCGACTTCATCTCCGGGGCGGAGGGATCCAAAAACCTCGACCAGATTTCCCGAGTTCGCGCCGGTTTTCACGTCCACCCACTCGGTTTTCCCCTCGCGCACCCGGATGACAAAATTGGCTTCCATCGAGCGCGCCACGGCGGATTGGGGAACAAACAGCGAGGGCTGAGGGCGCATCACCGGCCAGGAGACCTCCGGAAACATGCCCGAGTGGAGGTCCCAACTCGGATTCCAAACGTCCAACTCAACCGGCATGGTGCGCGTGGTCACGTCCATAGATTCGGCCAGGCGCGCCACGGTCCCGGTAAACGTCCGTCCGGGGAACGCGGGGACCGTAAAGCGGACCTTGGCGCCTTTCTCGACGCCGGCGACGTAAGCCTCGGGCACGGCGACGACCAGCCTGAGATGGGACACCTGCTCGATGCGCACCATGGAAGACTGAGATCCGGTCCCGCCCGCGGGCCCGACCAGAGCCCCGGGATGCACGTTCCGCTTGGTCACGACGCCGTCAAAAGGAGCGCTAATGCGGAGATAACCCTCGATCTCTTCTACCGAGTGAAGCGTAGCCTGCGCCGCCTCCCGCGCGTTTCGAAGCGCGAGAACGCGGGCGCGGTCCGCGTCGGCCGTCTTCTGCGCCACTTCGAGCTCCTCATCCGAGATGACGCCGGGCGTGGAGGCCGCAATTTTGAGCCTTTGGTAGGTGCTCTCGTCTGCGGAGAGCTTGGCTTCTGCCTCGATGCGCCGGTTCTCCGCGCTCTGAAGCTTGGCCTCGGCTTCCGCTTTCTGGGCGACAATCTCAGGCGCCACCAGCACGGCCAGAAGCTGGCCCTGCTTCACCCGCGAGCCGCGGTCGACGCCAATCCATTGCACGAACCCCGTGACCTTTGGGAAAATCCTCACCTCTTCATAAGGCTGCAGCTCACCGGGCAAGGGAATGCTCATGTTGAGCCTCTTCGAGATCACCTTCACCGTTTCCACCGTAGGAAGCGCGCTCGGCGCGGGGCTGGCAGCCGCCGAAGCTTTGCCGCCTCCGCCTCCGCAACCGCCGGCGATGAGGGCGAGAGTAAGGCCCAGCGCCAGCGCGGGAATCAGCGCGAGCCTGCTGAGTGATTGTGTATGTTGCGTCATAAATGTTCCTCGTGATGAATCCGCAGATACCGCAGATTGCGCGGCGCGGCCTTCCGGCCGCAACCCAACACCAGTTTCAGTCATTCCCGCGAAAGCGGGAATCCACTAATTAATGGGCCCCCGCTTTCGCGGGGGTGACCCCAGTGGCGGCGGCCGCGGGCATCCAAAATGTTTGCTAAAAAACAAGAAATTACGGTCTTGCACCGCAGAGAGAGGGTCTGTACAATCTGCGAAACCTTCGACTTATTCATGTGCCCCCGCATAGGGGCTTTCAGGATCCGAGGGGTCGAGTGACGCCGAGTGCACTGTCGCGCCTTCCTGAGCCGCGGAGAACACGGCTGGCAGGATCAGCAGGGTAGCAATCGTTGAAGCCGCGAGTCCTCCAATAACCGCCCAGCCCAGGGGCGCAGTCTGGTGGCCGCCTTCACCGAGCGCCAAAGCCATCGGGATCATGCCGGCGATCATCGCAAGGCTCGTCATCAAGATGGGCCGCAATCGAGTCTTGCCGCCGTAGATGGCCGCCTCGACGGCGGAACTCCTCTCCTCACGCCGGTGCTGCTCGGCAAACGTGATGAGCAGGATTGAGTTCGCTACGGACACTCCCAGGGCCATAATGGCCCCCATAAAAGACTGAAGGTTTAAAGTGGTACCGGTGAGTAACAATGCGATGATGACGCCACAAATCACCGCTGGCGCGGTTGAAATCACAACCATCGCGAGCCGCAGCGATTGAAAGTTGCCAGCCAGCATCAGGAAGATTGCAACGAGGGCGAAGCCGAGCCCGAGACCCAGATAGTGAAATGTCTGGCGCATGGGCGCGACCTGCCCGCGCACGTGTACTTCGATTCCGTGCGGTGGAACGCCCGCGCGCGCGATCGCGGCGTCAACCTGGCTCGCGGCGCGCCCCAGGTCTTCGCCCTGGACATTCGCGGTGAGGGAGATCATGCGCTGCATGTCAAATCGGTCGAACTCACCCACGACGTTGCCATAAGAAATGTGCGCTACATCTCCCAGGATAGGATGATTCGATGCACCTCCCTGCATCAGCGGAATATTTGCGACGTCGTCCGCAGACTTCATTTCCGATTGCGGCACCTCCACCTGCACCTGGTAGCCGATTCCGGTTTCCGGGTCCTGCCAGAAATTGCGCGAAACGAAGCGGCTGGACCAGGTGGCCGTCTCGAGCGTCTGCGCAATCTGCTGCATGGTTAGGCCGAGCTGCCCGGCGCGCACGCGGTCGATATCGACGTTCAAACTCGGGTAATCGAGCGGCTGGCCGTAGTGCAGGTCACGAAGGTGCGGAAGGCCCTCCAACTGGGCGCGCACCTTTTCCGCATACGTGTGGCTTGCGGCCATATTGGGGCCGTGAATCGCCACTTCAATCGGCGTAGGCGAGCCAAAGTCCATCACCTGGCTTACGATGTCCCCCGATTCGAAAGTAAAGGCGGTGCCCGGAAAATCGCGCGCCAGAACGCCACGCAATTGCTCCTCAAACGCCGCGACCCCGATGTGGGCGCCCGGCTTGAGCTGGACGCGCACCACTGCCTCCTGCGGGCCGCTGGTCCAAAGATAGATGAGATTGATCGGGTAACTCGGGGCATACGTGCCGACGTACCCGAGGGTCACTTCCACATTACCGGGTCCCGCGAGCCTTTTAATCTCGTCCAGCGTTTTGAGCGTCATCTGCTCGGTGGCCTCGATGCGCGTCCCGGTGGGCGCCCTCAGCCGAAGCTGGAACTGGTCTCCGGGAACGTGCGGAAAGATCTCGCGTCCAAGCTGCGGCACCAGAAAAAGCACGATGAGCCCCGCAACCGCCAGGTAAGCGGCCACCAGAATCCGCGACCTTTTCAGCAGCCGCTGGATGAAACGTCCGTAGTGCTCGCGGAAACGGTCGAACCTGGAGCGCCCGCCGCTTTCCTCCGCGTTGCGATGGAGCCGCTTGTTAAGCCAGATGTAAAGCACCGGCACGAGTGTGTTCGAGAGGACGTAAGATGCGATCATGGCAAAGCCGACCGCGAGCGAAAGGGGCACGAACAGCGCTTTCGTGATGCCCACCATCAAGAAAGAGGGCACAAAGACGGCCAGAACAGCGAGCACGGAAAGAAAGCGCGGCATAATCGTTTGCCGCGTCGCATTGAGGACTGCGGGCGCGACCTGGTCGGTGTCCTGGAGGTTGCGATGGATGTTCTCGATCTCCACCGTCCCTTCGTCGACGAGAATGCCGACGGCGAGCGCCAGGCCGCCCAGGGTCATGATGTTGATGGTCTGGTGGGTGAACCAGAGGGCTACAATCCCGGTGAGCAGCGCAAAGGGAATGGACGCGATTACGATGAAGGAGCTGCGCAACTCGCCGAGGAACAGGAACACCATGAGGCCGGTAAGCAGCGCGCCGAGGATGCCTTCGCGGATCAGCGAGGCGAGCGAATTCCTGACCCGGCCAGATTGGTCGAACTCATAGCTGAGCTGAATGTCCGGTGGAAGAACATTGGCAAAGCGGCCCATGCTGGCCTTCACCTCATCCACCACGGAGATGGTGGAGGCGTCGGCGCGCTTGGTGACCGGCAGATAAACTGTCCTGCGGCCGTTCAC
>JBOGJW010000276.1:0-3228 GCA_050745245.1 Terriglobia bacterium
GGATTCAACTGGATTGTCACAGCCGGCGCGCTCGCGGCTTTCTGGATTCTTAATGCTGCCCCAGGAAGAAGCAGGTTCTTCGCTTCCGAGAAATTAGCCGGTTTTGCCCAGGTGGACCCCCGCTTTCGCGGGGGTGACATGGACCGTCATTCCCGCGAAAGCGGGAATCCAGGCTTTTCATGCAAAGAGGGGAGCCAAAGGCTCACGGCGTCTTTGCTCTGCATGACACGCTCCAAAATGTTTGCGGCTCGATTCGGCGGCTTCGCGTTTCTAGCGCTCGGCATCATCGTCGCTTACATCGTGATGCTTAGCCTGGTGGGGGGCGCAATCCTGCCGCGATACGTGCTACCGGCGCTGCCCGCGTTTTACGTGCTCGGCGCGGCGCTCATTCTGCGCCTGCCGCGCCCCGCCGCGCGCGCCATCTGCGCCGCCGCCGCAGTTTGCTTCGTCGCCGCTTGGTTCATCAACCCGCCGTATCCGTTTCCTTACGAAGACAACCTCGCGTATGCCGATTTCATCCAGCTCCACCAGCGCGCCGCAAAATTCCTGGAGGAGATACCCGGCGATCCTGTCATCCTCACGGCATGGCCGGCCACCGACGAGCTAAGGCAGCCGTTTCTGGGCTACGTGGAGCGCCCGCTGCATGTCCGCGGCGTGCGGGACTTCACGGCTTTCCGCGACCCGCCCGACTTCAGCGTGCTCTACCTTTACTCGCGCAAATGGGAGCCGCCGGATAATCTCTTCAACCGGCTGGGGCCGCTTCGGGTTCCACTGGAAAAGTTTTTTGACTACCGACCGGCAATTTCTCCGGCTGCGCTCGCGGCAGCTTATCACTTAAAGCTGATCCGCGAATTCACCCGCCGCGGGCAGTGGGTGAGGATTTACGCCCGCGGGGTGGGGCCTTGAGGAGTGTGCCTGAAAAGCCGTCTGGTTTGCGGCCGCGTCCTCAAGGATGTGCTACGATATGTGTATACGCTGTGCGCTACGAATGGGATGAAGGGAAGAACAGGCGGAATCAGTGCAAGCATGGCGGCATCTCTTTCGAGATGGGGACACTGGTCTTTGAAGACGAGCATTGCCTGGTCGGTCCAGACCGCGTTGACAAAACGGGAGAGCCGCGGTGGCATGCCATCGGCGAGGTTTGGATCGAGCCGGAGGGCTCCGCCGTGCTGTTGGTTGTTCACGCCTATCGGGAGGATCGTTATGGCGAAGAAATCATCCGCATCATCTCGGCCCGCAGGGCTGCAAAGCAAGAGATCCGAAGATATCAGGAACAGGCAATGGACTGAAGGGGAGCGGAGGGCGCTGCGACTCGCGGCCAAGCGCCAGGCGAGCGCAAACGATTCGGATCTCAATTTCCGGGATATTCCCCGCCTGACGGACAGGCAACTAGCCTGCCTGGTGCGGCTGCGCGACGCGAGGCGGAAGGTGGCTGTAAGCGTCCGGCTTGACCCACAGGTTTTGGAATGGCTCAAATCCAAGGGCGAAGGCCACTTGACGCGCATCAATGATATCCTCGCAAACTTGATGGAAGCCGAACATCGAAGGAGTTCCGGGCGATAGCAGGTAGCGCGACCTTCCGAATCCACAAATCCACTTCTAAATGCGATACAATAGTGCGCTGTTTTGGCGGGGGGTCAAAACCTGCCGAGTACGCCTCAAAGGGTTCAATTCAGCCGCATGAAAAAACACACACTGAGAATACGCGGGCTGCGCGGCGCGGCCTTGGTATTCTGCGCGGGGGCGCTTACGTTCTGGGCGGCATTTGCCGCGACAAAAACTCCGGCGCGTCAAGGCCGGTTACAGCCGTCCGCCGAGGAAAATGCCGCGATTGCGCGCGGCCGCAGCCGGTTTCAGTCAAGCTGCAGCTTCTGTCATGGGCTGGACGCGACCGGCGGGCGCGGCCCGGACCTGGTGCGCTCAAAACTTGTCGCGGATGACGTGGGCGGCAACCTGATCGGCGAGGTCATTCGCGACGGCCGGCCGCAAAAGGGCATGCCGGCGTTTACGATGAGCTCCCAGCAGATTCAGGACATCGCGGCATTTCTCCACTCGCGGGTGCTTGCTGCGATGAATTCGAGGGGCATGGGCAACACGGGCGAGTACCCGCTTTCCCACCTTCTGACGGGCAACGCCGCGCAGGGCAAGCAATACTTCTACGGCGCCGGCAGGTGCTCGGCTTGCCACTCGCCCACCGGCGATCTCGCGCACGTCGCTTCTAAATACGAGCCGCTCGCGCTCGAGTTGCGGATACTTTATCCGCGCGGAGTCCAGTCCACGGTTACGGTTACGCTACCCTCCGGCCGGAAGATCGAAGGCACGCTGGTGCACAGGGACGAGTTCAACGTCGCCTTGCGCGACTCTTCTGGATGGTACCACTCGTTCAGCGCCAGCCAGGTGCGTGTTGCGGTGCATGACCCGCTCGCCGCGCACCAGGCCCTGCTCAGCAAGCTCACTCAATCCGACCTGCACAACTTGTTCGCTTACATGGAGACGTTGAAGTGAATCTTCGCACCCGCAGCGCACCACCCTCAAGCGTGATCGCGGTGCGAACATTCGCGCTCGCCGCGCTGTGCGCGCTGATTGCGGCGGGCGCGGCGCGATCGCAGGGGCTGAATCCGCGCGCGCTCCTCGATCCCGCCACTACCACCTGGCCCAATTATAACGGCGACTATTCCGGGCGGCGCTTCAGCACGCTCGACCAGATTAACGCCTCCAATGTGAGCAGTCTTAACCTCGCATGGGTGTTCGAAACGCACACGCAGGGAATCAAGTCCACGCCGCTCGAGGTGAACGGCATTTTGTATTTCTCCGTGCCCGATTACGTCTGGGCGGTGGACGCGCGCACTGGCCGCATGATCTGGCGGTATCACCGCGCATCCGAGGGCGATCACATCGGGCAGCGCGGCGTCGGCATGTACGGTGACTGGCTCTACTTCACCACCCCGGACGCGCACCTCGTGTCGCTCAACGCCCGCGACGGGAGCGTTCACTGGATTGTTCAGCTCGCGGATCCGAACCTGGGCTATTTTTCCACCATGGCCCCGCTCGTCATCCGAAACCATGTGATTGCGGGCGTGTCGGGCGACGTCACCGACATTCCTGGCTTCCTCGACTCTATTGACCCGGTAACCGGCAAGCTCCAGTGGCGCTGGTACACGGAGCCAAAACCCGGTGAGCCCGGCTCCTCCACCTGGCCCACGAACAGCGACGCCATCCGGCACGGCG
>JBOGJW010000277.1:0-5738 GCA_050745245.1 Terriglobia bacterium
GTCACACGCCAAGTCAAATTTGAAGCTGACCCGGCTGCTCTGATCGTCTTCAAAGACGCGCTGCAGCTCGACGTTTCCGAACGACGGCACGCCCTGCAGAGTATCGATGAAATCCGCGATCGCATTCATACGGTCGGAAAGGCCGTGGATCGTCAGGCGGCTCTGGCTGGCGTCGACTGAAAGCAGATAGACGCCGTTCACCTTGTCCGCGATGCCGCCGAGCAGCGTCATGAGCTGCTGTGGCCCGGTGCGGTTCCGCTGCAGCTGCTGGATCACGCTGATGTGCTGATTGATTTGGGCAAGCTGGCCCTGGTAGGTGCGATTTTGCGCTTCCACGGCGGAAAGCCGCGCCGCTTCCAACCGCGCCGCCGCAATCTGCTGATTGAACTGCGCGATGTGCCGATTGGCGCTCCAGTAAATCCAGCTCACGACAATCGCGCAGACCACCAGCGCGATGACCGGGAAAAAGGCCTTTTGCTCCGCGAAGGGCAGAGCGTCTGCCGATTTCGCGGGCGATTCGCCGGACGGACTTTGAATCAGGTTGATTCGGATCATGCAGCGTCAAAGCTCCTGAGCGCAAGGCCGACGGCCACCGTCATCCTCGGCCCCAGCTCCGCGATAAACGCCGGATCAAACTTCGCGGGATTGCACTGAACTTTGCGGAAAGGATCGATCACCTCTACCGGCACTCCAAACTCCGACTTGAGCAGCTCCATCAGACCCTTGATGCGCGCCGTGCCGCCCGCCAGATAGATCGCGTCGATCGATTCGTGCGCAGTGGTGTGACGGAAAAAGTCGAAGGTCTTCTGGATTTCCAGCAGCAGCAGCTCGGACACCGAACGGAGGTGAGGCGCTTCGGCATCGCGCGCCACGTTCGGCAGCTCCTGACCCATCTTGAGCCTCTCCGCATCCTCAAAGCTGAGGTCGAGCTCTTTCTGCAGCACGTCCGTGTACTGGTTCCCGCCCACCGAAACGTCGCGCGTGAACAGCGGCATCCCGCCGCGCGCAATGTTGATGTTCATAATGCTGGCGCCGATGTTCAGCAGCGCCACGGTCTGGTCCGGCGGGGGCTCGTAGTTCATCTCGAACGCGTTTTGAAGCGCGAAGGCGTCAATGTCCATCACCAGGGGTGTTTTGTTCGCCTGCGCCAGCACGCTCGTGTGCCCCTGAATTTTTTCCTTCTTCACGGCCAGCAGAAGAACGTCCAGCGCGCCATCCGCTGCACCCGGCCCCAGCACGTAATAGTTCAGGTTCACTTCGGCGAGGTCGAACCTGATGTTTTGCAGCGCCTCCTGCTTGATCGCCGTCTCCAGCTCTTCTTCGTTCGAAGCGCCCACGGTGATCCGTTTCACGATTACGGAGTGCCCGGAAACGGAGGTCGCCACGCTCGATGCCGCGATCTTATTTCCGGTAAAAATCTTGTCAATGACGGCCGAAACGGAAGGAGCGTCCATGATGGCGCCATCAACAATGGTGTCCGGGCTTAGATGGTCGAGCGCCAGGCTGGCCAGCTCGTAGCGTCCGTTGTGGAGTTTCAGCTCCACTTCCTTAATCGAGCTGGAACCGATATCCAGCCCCACCAGCCCCGGTGATTTTTTATTGCTTCGCCAGCTCATGAATTAATCCGTGTTCGAGTTGACCGATCTGGATTCTTAATAGCAAACGTAATTCTGTAAATTGCTGATTTTCAGGGACATCATGGCTTCGCGCGCATCTTTACCCGGTTCCGGGTGGTCTCGTCCCGGATTAAAGGATCGCTTCGCCGGCCTAACCAGCCGCTGTTTACTATGCATATATCGGTAGATCGATATTTTCCATGAGCCATTCCGGGCGTGTTGCTCGGAAGGGCTAGTATTCTAGCCTAAGAATCGCCGCTGATCCGGCAGATCAAGCGCGCGCTTGCACGCCTCCGCCTACTCTTCTACCAGCTTATTACTTAGATGTCAATATGATATTGGGTACGAGAGAAGGGCCGCAATTTCATGCGCGAATGTAGCGACGGGTTTATCCCGCCATCCCAAAATGGCGGCGTAAAGCCGCCTCTCTGCGCCTGAAACTGAGAGGCATTACCACGAGGGGGCCGCAATTTCAGGCGCGAATGTAGCGACGGGTTTACCCCGCCATCCCAAAAAGGCGCGCAAAGCCGCCTCTGTGCGCCTGAAACTGAGAGGCATTACGCAGGAGAGCGATGCCGCGGTTTCCGTGCTACGATGCCCGGCGACGGCGGAACGCGCGGTCGAGGCTGACGGGGCCCGGGCCAGCGGCGCACAGAAAGAGGAAAACAAAGCAGTAGACGACGGCCAGCTCGCCGCCGTTGCGGATTGGTATGGGGCCGTGAGGATAATGAACAATAAAGAACGCGAAGGCCATCTCGCCTGCGAGTATGAAGGCGGCGGGAGACGTAAACAGCCCGAGCAGAACCAGGGCGCCACCTACCGTTTCAATGACCGCGGCAAACCACAGGAGGTGGCCGAAGGGAGCGGCGTGCCCGTGTATTCCGCCAAACGCTCCGAAGAGCTTTTGCCAGCCGTGACAGGAAAAGGTGAAGCCGACAACGATCCTCAGGATCGAACGGAGAGCGCTTTCCGCCGAACTGCGTACCTGCATGAGATCCTCCCTTGACCCCGCGTTCAGTTCTTCAAATTGGGTTTCTGTAACCATACCACAAACGCGGCAGGCTGCGAATGGGCGGGGGCTCGAATTCGGTGAACCAGATAGGGCTTTGGGAGCGCGTCCGTCCCGGCCGCCTTCGGTGCGGGCTGGCGAGGTAGCGCGGACCTGCGTTTTTCAGGTCCGCGGTTTTTCCGTTGGGCCTTGGGCAAAGGCCGCAGACCTCAAACGCGGAGGTCTGCGCTACCCACTTTGGTTGCGGCCGGAAGGCCGCGCTGCGTTACAATTGTGCTGATTAACACACCTGCCCAGAAAGCTCCCATTCCGGCTCGCGCCCCGCTCGACTACGGCGTAATCACCGCGCTGTTCCTCCTGCTGTTCGTAGGCTTGGCGGATAACCAGATGATTGCTGCGCTGCTGCCCGTCCTAGTGCGTGCGTTTCACGTGAGCGTTGCCATGGCGGGAATGCTGGTGGTGGTCTACGCCATCACCGCGGCGGCGGCGGGCTTCACGACGGGCACGCTCTCGGATCATTACGGCCGGCGCGTTTTCCTGCTGGGCGGGGCGGCGGCGTTCGTGCTCGCCTCCTGGCTCGCATCGCGCAGTGAAACCTTCTCAGGGTTGATGCTGGCGCGCGCGCTCACCGGGGCCGCGGCGGGAACCATCTCTACGTGTTCGCTCGCCTACGCGGGCGACTTTTTCGAATATCGAGTGCGGGGCAAAGCGATTGGCCTGATTTCCATCGCCTATTTCGCCGCGCCGATCATTGGCATTCCCGTTGGAGCGCAGATCGCCGCCCGCTTCGGGTGGCGCAGCACGTTTCTGTTCTTCGCGGCGCTGGCGGTGGTGGCCAGCTTTGCTTCACTGATCCTCAAAGAGACTCCCGGCATCCGCAGCGTTACCGCGCACAAGATGCGGAAGAGCGCCGAGGCGTTGCAAGGGTTCTTCAGGCGGCGAGACCTGGCGGCGGGCATCGTGATCGCGTTTCTCGTCTCGGGCGGCCTGGTGGGCTTTCTTACCTATATCGGGCAGTGGCTGAGCGGGCGTTTCGGGCTGACGGAGAAGGGAATTGGCTGGGTCTTTATGCTGGGCGGACTGGCCGCCGTGGCGGGCGCTCCGCTGGGGGGCGCGCTTTCCGACCGCCTGGGCAAGCGCGCTGTTGCGATTATCGGCAACGCGCTGCTGGCTGTCGCGGTTGCCGTGATGCCGTTCTTCCCGTGGGGCGCACTATTGCTCGCGATCTTCGCCCTCACCAGTCTCGGCGCCGCTTTCCGCCAGGGCCCGCTCACCGCGCTGATGACGGAGCTGATTCCGGGAAGCGAGCGCGGATCGTTTATGGCCGCCCGCGCAGTGTTCTCGCAGCTCGGCATCGCCGCGGCCGCGCTCGCCGGAGGCGTGTTGTATCAACACTATGGATATGCCGCTGTGACGGGGCTGTGCGCGCTAATGACCGCGGGCGTGGTGATTCTGTTGGCCGCGTTTATCACTGAGCCGGAAGGCGCTCGATAGCAGGGCTACGAACTGAAGCGAGGTAGCGCGGACCTGCGCTTTTCAGAGCCTGCCCTGAGTGCAGCGAAGGGTCCGCGGTTTTTCCGTTGGGCCTTGAACAAAGGCCGCAGACCTCAAACGCGGAGGTCTGCGCTGCAATACCGTAAATCCTTGTTTTTTTAGCAAACATTTGGGTGCTCGCGGCCCGCCGTCACCCCCGCGAAAGCTGGGGTCCATTAATGAAATGGATTCCCGCTTTCGCGGGGATGACTGTAAATGGCGTTTGGTTGCGGCCGCAAGGCTGCGCTGCGCTACCCGCTGCGGACAACGCCGCTACAACACGCGTCTACGCGTCGATGTGATGTGCGAACGTCTGGTCGAGCGCGAGCTTGTTCGCCGCGGCCATGCGGCGGGAGAAGTCGTTCATCTCCGTCCTGCCCATCGGCTCGAAATTCCTCGCCCAGGCGGCGTTGCTCCGTATGAATTCGTGGTTGGGCATTCCCACTACGGCTGAGGCCACGGGCAAGCTGAGCGCGTATTGCAGCAGCTCGGGGGCGCTGCTCTTGCCGGGGCCGCTCCCGATCAGGGCCTCCTGCCCGGTTACTTTCATGGCCAGGATTCCGAGGTTCTTCCGCCGCGCCGCAGGCAAAGCGATCTGCTGAAAGCTGCCGTGCATGGATGGGTTCAGGATCATGCGACGCGAGCCGGTGGTCATGCCCTGGAGGGCGGCGTTGAGCGCCATCTGCACGCAGTCGAGATCGTGCCGCTCGATGGCCGTCCGCAGCACGCTGGGATCATAGTGGCTCGTCATTCCGACGAAGCGCGTCACCTTCTCGTCGCGCAGCTTGTAGAGCGCATTGAGCACGCCGTCCTTCGCCTCGACGCGCTTCAGGTCTTCCTCGTCGTGAAGAGCGTGGACGTGGATCAGATCGATCTGGTCGGTCTGCAGCCGCTTGAGGCTTCCTTCCAGGATGCGCCGCGCCTCGTCGCCATTGCGGGGCTCGATCTTGGTGGCCAGGAAAAACTCCTTGCGGCGCGTTTTCGCCACCTCGCCTACCCAGGTCTCGCTGCGCCCGTTGCCGTAGCCATAAGCCGTGTCGAAATACGCGATGCCGGAATCGAGCGCCAGGTTGAGCGCCGCCACGGCCGCATCCTCGCCGCCGTACATCGAAAGGCGGCTGCCGCATCCGAAAGCGATGATCGAGACTCGCGCCCCCGTCTTGCCCAGGACACGGTGTGGCATTGCACCCGCCGCGAGGCCAGTGCCCGCGCCGAACGTGGCGGCCGCCGCGGCCGCGCTGGCCAAGCCTGACTTCTCCAGAAATTCCCGCCGTGAAAATCGACCCGACATGAGGACCTCCTCTAGCACATCAAGGTTTTACGACCAATGCCATTCCGTTAACTGCCATTGAACCCCCACTCCTCCGAAAAGTAAAGCCCGATCTCGCGCGCAACGTGATGCCTCTGTTCCCGCCGCTACATCCGCGCCCGAAACTGAGGCATTACGATTCCTCGCCGTCTGCGGCTCCTCAGAATGACAGGCCCCGAACTTTTTCACGCCTTCTCCGTTTCCGGCGCGTAGAGGCGGCTTTACGCCGCCATTTTTGGATGGCGGGATAAACCCGCCGCTCCATCCGCGC
>JBOGJW010000278.1:0-5467 GCA_050745245.1 Terriglobia bacterium
GGGTATGAATTAGACAGCAGGCAGCGGGAGGTTCTGGCTTCGATCATCCGCCAATTTGTGTCTACGGGGATGCCGGTGGCTTCCCGGGCGGTCGCAGCACGGTTGTCGGAGGCGCTCAGCGCGGCCACCATCCGCAACGTCATGGCGGAGCTGGAAGAAGCCGGGTACCTCACGCACCCGCACACGTCTGCGGGACGCGTACCGGAGGACAAGGCGTATCGGTTCTACGTCGATTGCGTTGCCAGATTTGCCCGGCTCACGCCGGCCACGCAGCGCTACATTGAAGAGAGCCTGGGCCCGGAGAACGCGCAGTTGGACGAGTTGATGGAGAGAATCTCCGGCATTCTCTCGGAGGTTTCGAACGGCCTCGGTGTGGTGCTCGGCCCGGCGTTTGAGGAAAAGCTCCTGGAGCACATCAAGTTCGTGCGGCTCACGGACCAGCGCGTCCTGGCGGTGCTCGTTTCGAAGCCGGACTTGGTTGAGAATAGAATTTTCCGCATGGAAGACGATCCGGCGCAAGAGGACCTGGACCGTGCCGCGGACTTTCTGAACGCGGAGTTTCGCGGATGGTCGCTCAGGACCATAAGGCTGGAAATGGCGGAATGGATGGACGCGATGAGGGCGGCATCTGACCGGCTGCTGACCACGGTAATCCAGTTGTTTGTTTGCGGCGGGCTCGGAGAACAAAAGGTAGGGGAGCTTTTCGTGGGCGGCGCCGCAAGGCTTCTGGACCAGCCAGAGTTTCTGGACGTCGAGAAGCTTAAAGAGTTGTGGACGGCGGTGGACGAAAAGGCCAAGATGGTCAAGATCCTGAGCGCGTGCCTGGACGCTCCGCATCGCGGCGTGCAGGCGTTGATCGGCCGTGAGAACCCTCATTCTGAAATGCGGCAATGCTCCGTCATTTTGGCTCCTTATCATTACCGCCAGCGCCCGGTAGGCGCGCTCGGCGTGATAGGGCCTACGCGCATGGAATATGACCTTGCCCTCACGACCGTGGAATACATCGCCCAGGTCACAAGCCGGGTTCTCAGCGCCAATTGATGGGAGTCGCCCTTCCGGCCGTCGCCAGGAAGTGACGCGGAGAACTCTGCCCGCGGACTTCGTACAGGGCGCGTGGCGGCGGATTTATCCCGCCAAGTCGGAATGGCGGTTATGAAGCCGCCTCGACACTGGATTTTTCAGAATTATGAAAGTTGAGAAACAAGCCGAAACTTTACAAGCAAGTCAGAAGACCGGGGGAGCAGGCGATTCCGGGGAGCAAACTGCCCAACCGACGACCGCTCAGCCGGAGTCCAAAATTCCTGAGGACCTGCCGGCCGCTTATCAGAAACTGCTCGGAGAAAAGCAGGAGCTCTATGACCGGCTGCTTCGCACGCAGGCCGAGCTCGAGAACTTTCGCAAGCGGACGCAGCGCGAAAAGGAGGAATTCCTCCAGCACGCCAATGCTGATTTGATCCGCTCGCTGCTGCCGGTGCTGGACGGGTTCGAGCGCGCGGAGCAGCATCGCGACCCGGCGGTGCCGGAGCAGTTCTATAAAGGGCTCGATCTGATTTACCGCCAGCTTCTGGAAACGCTGCGCCGCGCGGGGCTACAGCCGGTCGAAGCGGAGGGTGAGATCTTCAACCCTGAGGTGCACCAAGCCGTGGAGACGGTGGAAGCCGAAGACCGCCGCGATCACGAGGTGGTGGGAGAGCTCCAGCGCGGATACCGGTTGAAGCAGCGCCTTCTTCGGCCCGCTATCGTGAAGGTAGCGGTGCAGCCGCGAAAAGATTTGCCGGAATTCGACGAGGAGGAATGATCCTCGTCAACGCTGGCATCCTGCCCGTATGGCGCCGGTGCGGCGGCGGCTTTTTGTCTATGTCAGTTTTAACTCAACGAGGGGCTCTTGAACGGTAAGCGTGATTATTACGAAATCCTGGGTGTAGGGCGGGAAGCCGAAGACGGCGAGATCAAGAGCGCATATCGCCGCCTGGCGATGCAGTATCATCCGGATCGCAATCCCGACAAAGAGGAAGAGTCGACTGAGCGATTCAAAGAGATTACGGAAGCCTATAGTATCCTGGCGGACCCGCAGAAGCGCGCCGCCTATGACCGCTTTGGGCATGCCGGTGTGAGCGGGCCCTCGGGCGGCCAGCCGGATTTTTCCTCGACCATCTTCGCCGACTTTGGCGACATCTTTGGGTCGTTCGGCGATCTTTTCGGCCTCGGAGATATTTTTGGGCAGGGCCGCGCGCGGCGGCGGGGTCCGGCGCGTGGAGCCGATCTGCGGTATGACCTCGAGATTGCGTTCGAAGAAGCCGCTACCGGCCTCGAGACCAAGATCAAAATTCCCCGCATGGAATCTTGCAACGAGTGCGGAGGGCGCGGCGCGCGCAAAGGGAGCCAGCCGGTCGCTTGCGCCGCCTGCGGAGGCCGCGGTCAGATTCGCAGCCAGCAAGGGTTCTTCACGCTCTCACAGACTTGCCCGCAGTGCCGGGGCGCCGGTCAGATCGTTCGTGAGCCTTGTCCCGCGTGCCACGGCGAGGGCCGGAGGCGCGAGGAGCGCGTCCTGGGAATCAAAATCCCGCCCGGCGTCGAAGACGGCATGCGCTTGCGCGTGACCGGGGAAGGTGAGGCGGGCGTGCACGGGGGCCCCGCCGGCGATCTCTACGTGGTTCTGCGCGTCAGGGAGCATCCGTTCTTCGAGCGGAACGGCAACGACCTCCACTGCACTATCCCGATTTCAGTGACGCAGGCGATCCTCGGAACCGAGATCAAAGTGCCTACGCTCCGCGGCGCCGAAAAGCTCCGCATTCCGGAAGGCACGCAGCCGAATACGATGTTTAGGCTTCGCGGCCTTGGCCTGCCTAGCGTCGAATCGCGTGGCCACGGCGACCTGTACGTGAAAGTGCAGGTGGCTATCCCCGCCCATCTCAATCGCGATCAGCGCCGTGCTCTGGAAACCCTGGGCGCGTCTTTTCGCGTGGAGAATACCCCGCTGAAGCGGCACGCCTCCGGCAAAGCCAAAGATAATTTCGGGTAATTGAAAACGGCGTTCATCTCCCGCTGCTCATCATCCAGCACCGCGCGATCGTGAAGATGATTTTGGCGCCGGCTTGAAAGCTTCCTTTCAGCGTCCCGGAGATTTTCGAGCTGCCGAATTTCCTCCGGCGGTAGCTCACCGGAATCTCCGCTAGCTTCATGCCCAGCATGGCCGCGCGGGCTTGCATCTCAACATTCCAGCCGAAATCGCGGTCGCGCAGCGCCATACGCTCCAGCGCGTCGCGCCGGACCACGCGCAGTGGCCCGAGATCCGTGAACCGCACGCCCCAGAGCAGTCGGATCATCCGGGTCGTAAGTGCATTGCCAAACCTCTGGAGCGGTGTGAGCGACCCCGCCTCCGGATTTCCCAGCACGCGCGAGCCAATCACCAGATCCCAGCCGCCGGCGTCAAAATAATCGAGAAGCCGCGATGCGTCGGCGGGGTCGTCGGAAAGATCGGCATCCATGAAGACAATCGCGTTCACGGCGGGCGAGAGCGAAGCAAGTCCGCTCTGGCACGCCGTTCCGTAGCCGCGCTGCGACTCGTGAATCACGCGGGCGCCTGCTTCCCGGGCGACGCGCGCCGTTTGGTCCGTGCTGCCGTTATCCACCACCACAATTTCCTGAAATCGCTCTCGTGGAATCTGCGCCAGCAGCTTGCCCACGGAGTTCTCCTCGTTAAGAGCCGGAACGATCAGCGCGTACCGCGCGGTGCCGCGCTGCTGCTTCGCAGCAGGAGTTTCAAAACTCTCTGCCGAAGCCGCAGTTGGACCGTCATGGGGCATATGCCATCCGATTATACGGCCAGCGGGTGGCGCGGTTTCGAGGTGGGTAGCCACGGCACGGGTTTTGTGCCGTGGGCTTTTTGCTGCACAGGGGCGGGTAGATTGTTGTATAAAATTGGGGCGTGTCACGCGTCCAGCGTCTGCTCATCACGGATCGGATCTTTTTCGTGACGGGCGCGCTTCCATTGTATGCACCTGAACTGAACTGAAAGGCCCACGGCACAAAAACGGTGCCGTGGCTACCCGCTATTCCCGATTTGACTATAAGCGGCCGCCTGGTGGCGCGGCTCGGAGGCGGCATGGTATAAAAAGATCAGCGGGGCTGCGCCGGGTGCAGCATGCCCTCCAAGCGGATAATGGCGGAACAAAACATCGCAACCGGGCAAAGGGCGCGCTTTTTTGACGGCCGGTATTGGCTGCGGGACCTCATCCTCTCACTGCTTCTGGCGTTCATTGTAATTGTATTTTTCTACCAGCCGGTCCAAGTGGAAGGGACCAGCATGATGCCGGAGCTTTATAACCACGAAAGAATCTTTATCAACAAATTCGTTTACCGTTTCGAGCCGATCCACCGGTTCGACATTATCGTGTTTCATTTTCCGCTCGACCCGTCCAAGTCTTACATCAAGCGAGTGGTAGGACTTCCCGGCGAGTGGGTCAGCATCAAGAGCGGGCGCGTGTACGTCAACGGCAAAGCCATCGCGGAATCGTTCATCCCGCCAAGCTACCTCGATCACGACAACATGGCGCCCGTCTACGTCCCGCCGGATCATTACTTTGTTCTGGGCGATCACCGTGACGATTCGAACGACAGCCGGGAATGGGGGAGCGTTGGCCGGAAATACATTTACGGCAAGGCCGTGTTTGTGTACTGGCCGCCCAGCCAGATTGGAGCGCTGAATTAGCGCGACGATGGAGGCGATCTTCGCTCTGGAGGACGGAACGGTTTTTCGCGGGCGCGCGCACGGCGCCCGGTGCGAGCGCTTTGGCGAGGTCGTTTTCAACACGTCCCTGTGGGGTTACCAGGAAATTCTTACCGATCCTTCCTACGCCGGCCAGATCGTCGTACTCACCTACCCGCATATCGGGAACTATGGGGCTAATCCGCTGGACAGCGAATCGCTCCGGCCGTTTGCCGAGGGCTTAGTCGTAAGAGAGCTCAGCGAGGCATCGAGCAACTGGCGCTCCGCGGAGGAGGCTTCTGAATTTCTCGCCCGGTTCGGCGTGCCGGCGATCTCAGGAATCGACACCCGGTCGCTCGTGCGCCATCTGCGCAAGCACGGCGCGATGCGCGGCGCGATCTCCGCCATCGACCTTGACGAGGCAAACCTCGTGGCCAAGGCTAAAGATTCCCCCAGTATGGTAGGGCTCGACCTCGCGAGCCGTGTCAGCACCGCCTTCCGCTATCCCTGGAACGAGCCTTCGAAAGACATCTTTGGGCCCTCTCAGCCCGTGCCGGTGCCGCGCTTCTGTGTGGTGGCGTTCGACTACGGCGTAAAGCACAACATCCTGCGCCGCCTGGTTGACTGCGGCTGCCGTGTTACCGTGGTGCCGGCGCAGACATCCGCCGAAGACGTGCTGGCGCTGAACCCCGACGGCGTCTTTCTTTCGAACGGCCCCGGCGATCCGGAGCCACTGGAGTATGCGGCAAAGGGCCTGCG
>JBOGJW010000279.1:0-2347 GCA_050745245.1 Terriglobia bacterium
CTTCAGACCCGTATACAGCCCCAACAGCTGCCCGGCAATAAGCGCCGGCGCCAGGCGCGCGTATTCGGGAAGATCCGCGCCAACCTCCACGAGAAAATCCGCGCTCCGCCGCACGCGCTCATTCGATCGAGAAGTCACCGCCAAGGTCGTGCCGCCCAGCCCCTTCATCTCCTCCAGAACCTCGACTTCCGGGGTCCCGCCGGTCTCGGAAAGAAAAAACCCCGTCAGCACTTCCCGCCCTACGATTGACTTCGGCCCGTGCCGGAACTCAAGCGTGTGGAACGACTGCGCGTAGGAGCACGACATCTCGTTCACCTTGAGCGCCGCTTCGCAGGCCAACCCGTAGAGCGGTCCCTGGCCAAGATAAACGTAATCCGCGAATTCATGCGAACTCACAAACTCCTGCACACGGCGCGCAAGGTCTTTCACCAGCTTCTCGGCTGCGACCGGAATAGCATCCAAGGAGTCGAGGAACTCCTGCTGATTCCCGGCTTTCCCAGCCAGGAACTGCAGGCCCAGGAGCATCGACGTGAATGAGCGCGTCATCACCGTGCTCTTCTCGTCGGCCGGGGGCAGGCACAGCGTGGCCGAGGCAATCTTCTCCAGCGCCTCGCCGGGAGCGCAACTGATGGCGAGCGTGCGGATGCCTTTCCCCTCTAAGTACCGCGCGGCCTGCAGCACTTCCGAGGTACGCCCTGAGCGCGAGATCAAGACCGGCTGCGGAGGCGTTTCGCCGCCGAGGACGAGATTCGGAAACAGGATCAGCTCGGAAGCCGGCGCCGCCCGCGCCCGCCGGGGCGCCGCGAGGGCGGTGAAGCTGGCGGCCGCGGCGAGCGCGATGTAATAGCTTGACCCGCACCCGATGAACAGCCACTCGCGCGCGGGTGCGGCGATGTCGAGCGCTTTTTCCACCTGCCCGCTGGTCTTCAGGATTCCGAGACATTCCCTCCAACAACAGGGTTGCGAGAGTATTTCAGCTTCGCTGTGCCCTCCGGGCTTTGCAGCCGTCGTGTTCATCGTCTCTCCTGAACTGGGATTCGTGGTGATTTGCGCGGGCCCACAACTGAATCACTAGCCTAATCAAAACGGGGCATGGCTGGCAAGCGCCGCTGGCGGTCGGATAGTATCCGGTAGCGTAGATCTCCGTCTTTTCGGCCTTTGTTTAAAGAAAAACCGCGGACCTGAAAACGCAGGTCCGCGCTACCTCGCCTGTGGCACGATAAGCAGTATGGACCAGTCCAGGACGATAGGTCGCCAATTTGTTCCGGAGCGCCTGCCTAGTTTTGCCGCCGGCGGGCGGCCGCATCGAGGGGTCGGCGGGGCTTGGAACCGTCTCGTTCTTCTCGTGGTGCTCTGTCTGGGGGCCGCTATCATCTTCTCCTGTACTCAACGCATGGCCCCGCCGAAACCCTACGTTGCTTTCATTACCTGCTCCGGGAGCCGGTCCGTGGTGGCTGTTAATCTCGCCTCCTTCAAGCGACTGCGCGCAATTCCGCTGGGCTTTGCTCCGGGCAAGCTGTTCGTGAGGCCGCACAGCCGGGAGCTTGTTGCCGCCGGCAAAGATGGAACGCTTGCCGTCATTAGCCTTCCACAGATGAAGGTAACGCGGACCGTCGGCGCATCTCCCGGCAGCACTGAGGTGATCTTCAGCCCCGATGGCTCGCGCGCTTACGTGCAGGGTGGCGGCAAGATTTTGGTTTACGACTGCGCGCGCTGGACACTCCTCCGCGCAGTCTCGTTCGATGCACCTCTCGCTCGGATCGCGCTCGCTCTGGATGGCCGGATTTTGCTTGCTGAAGATGCTGCGCGTTCCAGGTTGGATTTCGTCGCCACCGCCGACGGAGGTTTTCTGGGGAGCGTGGTTTTGGGCAAGGACCCGGGGCCCATGGTGGTGGTGCGGAGCAAAGTATTCATCGCGAACCCGGTCGAGGATACGGTTACCGCGATTGACATTCCGGCGCGCGAGGTTTTATCGCAGATCGAAACCGCGGGCGCGCCCACGGCGCTTGCGCTCAAACCCGATGGCGGCGAGCTTTTCGCGCTGAGCGCTCCGGCGTCGACGATGACCATCATCGACACGCTGCATGACAGCGTCGAGCAGAGCGTTCCGGCCGGCACAGCGCCCGCCGCGGCCGTGTTTACTTCCGACTCAGGTACCCTTTACGTCGCGAATTCAGGCGATGGCACCGTCGCGGCGCTCGATGTCGCCACGCGGAAGATAACGGCTTCGATTCGCGTGGGCGTCCAGCCGGACACCCTTGCGCTTACGCCGGACGAGCGGTTTCTGGTGGCAGCCGACCGGGCTGCCGGCAGCCTCGCCATCATGCGCGCGCGCCCGCTCACACTG
>JBOGJW010000280.1:0-2232 GCA_050745245.1 Terriglobia bacterium
ACGGAACGAAGCCTACCAAGCCTTTAGAATCAATAACATTAGGAGATTCTAATGTTGGCTGAGCCGCTATCCGCTCCGAGTCGGCGATCAAGCGGCTAACCTTCCTCAAACAGGAGCAGGGGGCGCTGGTGCATTCGGCCGAGGAAGAGCGCGCCCGCGCGACGGCGCTGCTGCCTGTCTCCAGCGAAAAAGCCGCCGTAGTTTACCGGAAGAGGGAATCGAATTTCTTCTTAATGTCGTCTTTTGACGAGGTGGAGGAGCGCTGAGCGCGGGAAGAGCGGCCTTGGGCGGGCTGAAAGTACTCGCAGTGGTTGGCGGATTCTTTATTGGGCGTCCATTCGGCCTGGGGCTCAGCGCACTGATTGTTTTTCGACGTATCGTAGAACTGGCAATTCCTGCAGCAGTGGAGATCGGCGGCACATGCCGGGCATTCCGCGGTCCTCGCAACCTTCTCTGCGGTTTCAACCGCGACCGTCCCCCCGCATTTCCAGCACTCGAATTCCAAGATCACCTCTCGGCTCTTTGAATACCTCTCGTGATTTGTTCACACTCCTCACAGGTGCGGAAAATCCGTCTGGCAATTGTTGCCGAAGGTAAACGAGTTGACGGTAATGCCGGACGCCGCCGGCTTCAAGGTCACCGTGTGGGCGCCGAAAGCGGGATTCTGCACGAGGTAGTACATGCGGGGCTCGCGAATCTCGAGGTAAGAATGCCCGCTGGCATCGAAGCGCACGTCCACGCCTTTGTTTTCCTGAGTGAGATCTTTCCCGTCCTGAGTGATGTAAAGCCGCGAGGGATGGCCGTGCGCGACATTCATTACAGAATATAATTCGCGCGCGTGGTAGCAAATCATCAGCTCGCCGGAGGTCCCCTTCTTTCCGCGATAAGTCATGCCGCTCTTTTCTGTCTGCCAGCGCCCGCCGAGCGCCACCCGGCCATCTCCGACGGAAGCGGGAAGCCGGTAATCGATGGCGCGGCCGTCGTGGTAGCCTTCCCGGTTTTCCAGTATGCCGCGGCCATACCAGTCGCCCACGTACATTTCCGCCGTCGGCACACCGCACGCCGGCGCGAAAGCGTCCTGGTCGGGAGCGATGGTTTCATTGGCGGGAAATTTAAGGCCCGGGTGCGCTTCCTGGAGCAGCATGCGGATGGCGCGCTCGAAGGCGGCATCACCGCCCTCGCCCACCCGATGAAACCGGATGACGCCTTTGGAGTCAATCAGGAAACGGTTCGGCCAGGAATCGCTGTGGTAACTATTCCAGATTTCAAATTTGTCATCCACCACCACCGGGTAGGGCAGGCCGAAGCGCTTCACTGCGGCGCGGACGTTGCTGACGCGATACGCGATGTCGAATTCGGGGTCATGTACGCCGATGATTTCGAAACCATCGCGGTGATACCGCGAGTACCACTTTTTGTTATCCGCGAACGTTCGGATGCAGTTGATGCAGGTGTACTCCCAAAAGTCGATCAGCACCACCTTGCCGCGCAGACTGGCCATGGTGAGCGGCGGCGAGTTGATCCAGGTGACGCCGGTGGACGCAAGCAAGGGGGTTTCACCGGGGAATGCTCCTGGAGTGTTCGGTGTAGCCGGCCGCAGGGGCCCGCGGCCTGCTTCACCGGGGCCGCCAGAGGGAGCCGGCTCCGGCTCGGTCGGAGCAAGCTGAGCGGGCGGTGGAAACTCGGGCGCCCTTACGCGCATCTCCTCAAGCTCGCCCTCGAACCTCTGCGGGGCCGGAGCGGCCTGCGCCGCCAGCGCGCACGCGAGTAGCGTGCAGAATGCCAGAATGAAGACTCTTTTCACCTCGCCGCCCTTTTCGCGTGTACGCATACGGGTATTACGTTGCATTGGCGTTAAGTTTATAACGTATTCGCGCCCAATACGAGACCCGAGCGGAGGAGCGAAAGGCAAACCCCGCGAATTGGGAGCGGCCCACTTCCCGTCCGCATTGCGGCGGCCGGGACGGCCGCGCTCCCATTGTCGGACCGCCAGCCGAAATTTTGGGGAGAGTATTTACCTATAGATAGATTGGTGGTATTGTGGTATAAAGAAGCCTCGCCAACCCTGGGAGGCTTATATGAACGGGTGCAAACGCTGCGATAGCAAAGAAGTAGTCAAGAACGGCTGCGTGAGAGATCAGCAGCGTTACAAGTGCAAAAGCTGTGGCCTGAACTTTGTGATGGGCGATAAGCGGGTCAAGCCGGATACGGCGATCAAGCGTGCGTTTGCGG
>JBOGJW010000281.1:0-3647 GCA_050745245.1 Terriglobia bacterium
CTGCTTCGTAGAGATCGCTACGAGCCTTACCAGCAAGTACGACGTGGCCCGGTTCGGCGCCGAGGTGATCCGCGGCACGCCGCGAGAAGCGGACCTGATGGTGATCGCCGGGACCTGCTTCATCAAGATGGCGCCGGTGGTGCAGCGGCTTTATGAGCAGATGATGGAGCCGCGCTGGGTGATTTCAATGGGCTCGTGCGCCAATTCCGGCGGCATGTATGACATCTACAGCGTAGTGCAAGGCGTAGATAAATTCCTTCCGGTGGACGTTTACGTGCCGGGCTGCCCGCCGCGTCCCGATGCGTTCGAGCACGGCCTCACCCTGCTCCAGAAGGCCGTCGGAACCGAAAAGCGGCCGCTGAGCTGGGTGGTGGGTCCGCAGGGCGTCGAGCGTGCGCTGCTGCCCGCGGACCGGGATCTGAAACGCGCGGAGCGTCAGAAGGTAACGCTATTGCGGACCCCGGATTCCGTTTAGCAGGCTGCAGAAAAACGTGTGGCGGCGCCTTTATGCCGCCATCGGGCCATTGAGAATGCTGGACTAATGGCGAAGTAAAATCGCCGCTACGCTCTTTAGGGCCCGGTCTTTCCAAAACAGTTCATGATTGCAACCGAAAACATCCTGAGCGAGCTACGGGAGAAGTTTGGCCCGGAAAGTATCGAGCCTCAGCAGACCTTGGACGAGATCCCCACCTTCTGGACCCCGCGGGACAAAATCGCAGGCGTGCTCCGGCACCTCAAAACTGACGTACCGAACCCCTACAAGGTGCTGTACGACCTCACGGCGATCGACGAGCGCGTCCGCGTTCACCGTGACGGCCAGCCGGCCAGCGACTTCACGGTGGTTTACCACCTGCTTTCCTACGACCGAAACGAATACATTCGCATCAAGGTTCCGCTGAACTCAGGCGACCTGCACGTTCCCACGGTGACCGGCGTCTGGCCCTGCGCAAATTGGTATGAGCGCGAAGTGTGGGACATGTTTGGCATTGTGGTGGACGGGCACCCGCACCTGGCGCGAATCCTCATGCCGCGGGACTGGCAAGGTCATCCGCTGCGCAAAGATCATCCGGCGCGAGCGACGGAAATGGGCCCCTTCCAGCTTCCCGAGGACAAAGAGGAAGCCGACCAAGAGCTTCTGCGCTTCAAGCCCGAAGAATGGGGCATGAAGCGACAGACCGAAGACGCCGATTTCATTTTTTTGAACATCGGACCCCAGCACCCCGGAACCCACGGCGTCTTGCGAATTGTGCTGCAGCTTGACGGCGAGGAGATTGTCGATTGCGTGCCGGAGATCGGGTTTCACCACCGCGGCGCCGAGAAAATGGGAGAGCGGCAGAGCTGGCACACCTACATTCCTTACACCGACCGGATTGATTATCTCGGCGGCGTGATGAATAATCTCGCCTACCTCGTCGCGGTGGAGAAACTGGGCGGCATCGAGGTCCCGCCGCGTGCGCAGGTCATTCGCGTGATGCTGGCTGAGCTGTTCCGCATCATCAGTCACCTGGTCTGGTATGGAACGTTTGCCCAGGATGTCGGCCAGCTTTCCCCGGTTTTTTACACCTTCAATGACCGCGAGCGTGCGTTCGGAATTATCGAAGCCGTGTGCGGCGCGCGCATGCACCCCAACTGGTTCCGCATTGGCGGCGTAGCCCAGGACCTGCCCAAAGGCTGGGATGCCATGGTCAAAGACTTCCTGGCTTATATGCCGCCGCGCCTCGTGGAATACGACAAATCGGTGTTGCGAAATAGTATCTTCAAGGCGCGGACCGTGGGCGTGGGCGCCTACACGCTCAATGAAGCGATTGACTGGGGCGTAACCGGCCCCAACCTCCGCGCCTGCGGATTTCAGTGGGACTTCCGAAAGAAGCAGCCTTACAGCGGCTACGAGAATTTCGAATTCGATATCCCTACCGCTACGCGCGGCGACTGCTATGATCGCGCCGTGGTTCGCGTCGCCGAAATGCGTCAGAGCCTGCGCATCATCGAGCAGTGCGTGAAAAACATGCCCGAGGGCCCTTATAAATCCCTCCAGCCGCTGAGCGCGCCCCCGATAAAAGAGCCGGGCACGATGCACGATATTGAGACCCTGATCACGCACTTCCTCGGAGTGAGCTGGGGGCCGGTGATGCCGCCGGGCGAAGTGCTGGGCGCAATCGAGGCGACGAAAGGCAATAACGGATACTATCTCGTCAGCGATGGCGGCACCATTTCTTACCGGACGCGCATTCGCACGCCGTCGTTCAATCACATGCAGACTTTGCGAAACCTGTGCCGGGGACTGCTGGTCTCTGATCTGGTTGCCATCCTGGGCAGTCTCGATTTCGTGCTGGCGGATATTGACAGATAGGGAACAGGGAACAGAGAGGAGGCCCGGCGCTTGTGCTGAGTCCTGAAGAGCAGCGGGAAATCGAAGCGGAATTCGCGCATTACCCGAACAAGCAGGCCGTGTGTATCGATGCCATGAAGATCGTTCAGAGGCATCGCGGTTGGGTCTCAGACGAAGCGCTTAGGGACGTCGCGGGACTGCTTGAGATGACGCTTGATGAGCTCGACAGCGTCGCCACCTTTTACAACCTGATCTTCAGGAAGCCGGTGGGCCGGCACGTCCTGATGGTTTGCGACAGCGTGAGCTGCTGGATTATGGGCTACGAGCGGCTGCGCGAGCAGCTCAGCAGCCGGCTCGGAATCAAGATGGGCGAAACTACGGCGGATGGCCGGTTCACAATGCTGCCGATCGTGTGCCTCGGCGCGTGCGATCACGCCCCGGCCATCATGGTGGATGAAGACCTTCATGGCGATCTGGACGCGCAGAAGCTCGATGGCGTGCTCGAAAAGTACAAATAGAATTTGTCATTGGATCAGTGGACCCCCGCCTTCGCGGGGGTGACACAGGCGTTGTTCCCGCGAAAGCGGGAACCCAGAAGCCTGCAAATCAGGAAAAGTGGCTGAATAAGCTGTGGAGAAAGTACTCACCAAAAACATCCGGCCCGATCTTTCCTACGTCGACGTGGGCGAGTACGAGCGGACGGGCGGCTATCAGGGCCTGCGTAAGGCGCTCACCATGTCCCCGGCGGAAGTAATGGACGCCGTGAAGAAGTCCAGCCTGCGCGGGCGGGGTGGCGCGGGCTTCCCGACCGGCTCGAAGTGGAGCTTTGTGCCGATGGGCGCGGATGCGCCGCGCCCGAAATACATCGTCGCCAACGCCGACGAGATGGAGCCCGGCACATTCAAAGACCGCTGGCTGATGGAGGGCGACCCTCATCAGCTTGTCGAGGGCATGGCGGCCGCGGGCTACGCGATCCAGGCGGACATCGCCTACATCTTTCTTCGCGGCGAGTACATTCTTTCAGAACAGCGCTTGAGGCGCGCCATCGCGGAGGCGTACGAGAAGAATTACCTCGGCAAAAATATCCTCGGCTCGGGCTACAACTTGGATATGTTTGTGCACATGAGCGGCGGGCGCTATATGTGCGGCGAGGAGACGGGGCTGCTGAACGCGCTGGAGGGCAAGCGCGCCAATCCTCGGACTAAGCCTCCCTATCCCCAGGTTTCCGGTCTTTGGGGAAAGCCGACCATTGTGCAGAATGTGGAAACGCTGTGCAATCTGCCGCACATCGTGAATCACGGTCCGGACTGGTTCAAGG
>JBOGJW010000282.1:0-5903 GCA_050745245.1 Terriglobia bacterium
GCGTAATAATGGGAGAGAAACTCGGCCTTATACATGGCCATGTCCACATTCACCGGGCAGTCGCCTTTGCATCCCTTGCACGAAAGGCAAAGATCGAGCGCGTCAAAAACCGACTCCTCGCGCCAGCCGCCGTGGATCACCTCGCCGCGCAGCATTTCAAAAAGCAGGCGCGAGCGGCCGCGCGTGGAGTCCTTTTCCTCGCGCGTCACCATGTAGCTGGGGCACATGGTGCCGCCCTCCTCGCGCCGGCAATTCCCGATGCCGACACACCGCAAGGCGGCGTGCGCGAACGTGCCTGAATCGTCGGGGTACTTAAAGGCAGTGTGCGGTCGCCAGGGTTCGTACTGCGCGCCGAGGCGGAGGTTTTCGTCGCGTCGGTAGGGATCTACAATCTTGCCGGGATTCATCTTCCATTCCGGATCCCAGATGCGCTTGAATTCGCGGAACGCGTTCACGAGGTCTTCGCCGTACATGATGGGCAGCAGCTCGGCGCGCGATTGCCCATCACCGTGCTCGCCGGAAAGCGAGCCGCCAAAGGAAACGACCAGCTCCGCGGCCTCGCGCGTGAAGGCGCGATACTTCTCGATTCCTGGCTGGCTCTCCAGGTCGAAATCAATGCGCGTGTGGACGCAGCCCTGGCCGAAATGCCCGTAGAGATCGCAGCCGTACTCATAGCGGTCGAGAAGCTTGCGAAACGCGCGCAAGTAATCTCCCAGCTTGTCGGGATGGACCGCGGCGTCTTCCCATCCTTCCCAGGTGGGCGGGGCGCCCGGAACCCATGCTGTGGCGCCGAGGCCGGATTCGCGCAGCTCGCGCAGCCTTTCCTCCTGCTCCTTGCTGTCGTAAACCCTCATGTCGGGCGGGTGGCTCTGCTTCTTCAGTTCTTCAATCGCCTTGCGCGCGAAGCTGTCGGACTCCTCCCGTGTTTTGCCGCCGAACTCCACCACCAGCCAGCCGCCGCCCTTCGGCAGTAACTGCAGATCATTGGTCGCCTTGTGCTTTTTCTTGATGTCGTCGATCAGCCGGTCATCGAGGCCCTCGAGCCCGATAGGCCGGAACGTGAGGACGTGCGAGACGTGATCGCCGGCGGAGTAGATATCCGGATAGCCGAGTACGAGCACCGAACGCGCGGGCGGGCTGTCCACGAGGCGCAAAGTGGCCTCGAGCACCGTCACGCACGTCCCCTCCGATCCGACAAGCGCGCGCCCCACGTGGAAATCGTTCTCCGGCAGCATGGAATCGAGGTTATAGCCCGAGACGCGGCGGGGAATTTTGGGATAGCGCTGGCGGATCAGATCCGCGTAGCGGTCTCGAAGGTTCTTCAGCGCGGAATAGATCTGGCCGAGGCGTCCGCCCGCGCTAATGATGTGCTCGAGCTCTGCTTCACTAGTGGGGCCCGCTTCGAACTCGAGTCCATCGTAGGTGAGCACCCTCATGCTCTCAAGGTTGTCGACCGTCTTCCCGCCCATTACCGAGTGCACGCCGCAGGAGTTGTTGCCGATCATCCCGCCCAGCGTGCAATGACTGTGCGTCGAGGGGTCAGGCGCGAACGTCAGGTGGTGTTTCTCCGCCGCGTTGCGAAGGTCATCGAGCACCACGCCGGGCTGAACGCGGGCGCGCTTGCGTGCGTCATCAAGCTCCAGGATCGCGCGGAGGTACTTCGAGATATCCAAAACCACGGCGACGTTGCAAGTTTGCCCGGCCAAGCTTGTGCCGCCGCCGCGCGCAACAATCGGCGCTCCAAACTGGCGGCAGAGCGCGACTGAAGTAACAAGGTCCTGTTCGCTGCGCGGGATCACCACGCCGATGGGCGTCTGCCGGTAATTCCCGGCCGCCGTGGCGTAGAGCGCGCGCGAGCCCGCATCGAAGCGCACCTCTGCCTGCGTCTCGGCGCGCAACTGGCGCTCAAGCTGCGCGCCGTCGATCGTGAATAACCTCTCCGCGCCGCCCTCGGTTTTCGAAACGATTTCCATCGAGTACCCCCGCTGAAAAGGCCTAGATTCCCGCCCTCCGCTCTCGCGGAGGACAAGCTTGTTCGGGAATGACGGTTCGCGTCACCCCCGCGAAAGCGGGGGTCCACGGCCCCTACGCCGCGTAGCGCCTGGCGTCTTTCCGGCGCAGCTCCAGGCCAAGTCCGGGCCGCGAGAGGTCCGGGTAAAGCACTCCACTCTTCGGGCGGATAGCGCCGTCAAAAAACATCTGTTCAATTCGGACGTGATCGTGAAAATACTCGATGTTGCGCAGCGCGGGCGCGGCGCAGCCAAGCGGCAGGTGGAGCGATGGCGCGGTGTGGGCGGACAGAGGGATCATAAACGCGTCGCACAGCGCTGCGACTTCGAGAAAACCGGTGAACCCCGCGCATCGCGTCACGTCCGCCTGGAGGACGTCCACCGCCCCTGCTTCCAACATGCGACGGAAGTACGGCAAGTCGTAGCCGTACTCGCCCGCCGCGATCTCCATGCCTGCCGGGCAGCGCTCCCGAATCATGTGCAGACCCTCGAGGTCATCCGAGCTGACCGGCTCCTCGAACCAGCAGACGCCGTCTTCGCGGAAGCGCTCGGCCAGCGAGAGCGCCTGCTTCCGGCTGTATGCGCCGTTCGCGTCGACGAACAACTCCGCCGCGCCGCCAATCGCCTCCCGCGCCGCGCGAACGCGCTCCGAGTCGCGCTCCGGCTGGCGGCCCACCTTCATCTTGACGCGAGGGATGCCCTCGCGCACCCACCCGCCCAACTGCGATTGAAGCTGCTGGTTAGAATAAGAAGTAAACCCGCCGCTGCCGTACACCGGCACGCCGTCGCGCACCATTCCCAGCAGTTTTGCGGCGGGAACGTTGAGAAGCTTCCCCTTCAGGTCCCACAGGGCCGAATCCACCGCCGCCACGGCCATCGAGGAGATTCCCGGGCGGCCCAGGTTACGAATCGCATGAACCATCGCCTGCCATGACCCGGACACATCGAGCGCATCGCGGCTCTTCACCACGCCGACGAGTAATTCGTGGATAAGCGCTGCGACCGCGGTGTCGCCGTAGGTGTATCCGAGTCCGCGCTTCGAGCCCGAGGCCACTTCCACCAGCACAATGGTGGTCTTATCCCATTCGAGCGTACCGTCCGATTCAGGCGCGTCCGTGGGCACTGTATAGGCCGACACGTCGATTTTCTCGATGTGCGCGGTTTCGGGACCGGATGGCATTGCGCTCAGTCGCTTTTAGGGAGAACCGCGTCGACCATTTCGCGGAACGTCTGGCGGATGATGCCGCGCTCATTGGGGTCGCCTTTGAAAAGCGTTGTAGCGTAAGCTTTCGCCTGCTGAAAAGTGATGTGCGGCGGAAGAGGCGGCACGTCCGGATCGGTTATCGCGTCGATCACGACGGGGCGGTTCGAGCTGAACGCCGCGTCCCAGGCGGGGCCAATCGCCTTGGGCGTATCCACCAGGATGCCTTTGAGCCCGAGCGACTCCGCGTAGCGCGAGAAGGGGAAGTTGGGCAGATCCTGCGAGCACTTAAACTTGGGATCGCCGTTCATCACGCGCTGCTCCCACGTCACCTGGTTGAGATCGTTGTTGTGCAGCACCAGAATAATCAAGCGGGGGTCAGCCCATTCGCGCCAATATTTGGAGATCGTGATCAGGCCGTTGTTGCCGTTCATCTGCATGGCGCCGTCGCCGACCAGAGCGATAGAGACGCGATCCGGGTAGGCGAACTTGGCGGCAATCGCGTAAGGAACGCCGGGGCCCATGGTGGCCAGGTTTCCTGAAAGCGAGGCCATCATGCCGGGACGGATCTTCAGGTCGCGCGCGAACCAGTTGGCGGAGGAGCCGGAGTCGGAGGAAAGAATGCACTTGTCGGGCAGGCGCGGCGAGAGTTCCCAGAAAACCCGCTGGGGATTGATCGGGTTGGCGTCATCCATAGCCCTGGCCTCAAGGAGCTTCCACCATTCGCCCACCCCCTTCTCAATCTTTTCGCGCCAGGAGCGCTCGGTTTTACGCTTGAGATATGGAATAAGCGCTCGCAGCGTGAGCGCGCTATCACCCACAAGGTTCACTTCGGTGGGATAACGGATGCCGAGCATTCGCCCGTCGATATCGATCTGCACGCCGCGAGCCTGGCCCTCCTTGGGCAGGAACTCGGAATACGGGAAGCTTGTGCCCACCATGAGCAAGGTGTCGCACTCGACCATCAGTTCGTAGCTGGGCTTTGTTCCCAGCAGGCCGATGGCGCCTGTGACGTACGGGAGGTCATCCGGGAGCGCGGCCTTGCCGAGCAACGCCTTCGCGACGCCAGCGCCGAGCAACTCGGCCGTCTCCATCACTTCGTTCGCAGCTCCTAGCGCCCCGGCGCCAATCAGCATGGCCACCTTGGAGCCTTCATTAAGGATGCCGGCGGCGCGGTTCAGCTCCTCGTCGCTTGGAATCACGCGCGGGTGCGATACCCGTCCGTTGGCCGAGTGAACGGTTCCGTGCGCGCGCTTCGGCTGCTCGACGGCGTCGAGCTCCTGCAGGTCGTTGGGAAGAATGACGCACGTCACTGTGCGCTCCGTGTGCGCGATGCGAAAGGCGCGGTCGATCAGGTGGCGCACCTGCGCGGGAACGGAGGCCATGTGCACGTACTCGTGGGCCACGTCTTTGAAGAGCGAAATGAGGTCGATTTCCTGCTGGTAGCTGCCGCCCAGCGCCGCGCGCGCCTGCTGTCCAACAATGGCGACAACCGGGGCGTGGTCGAGCTTGGCGTCGTAGAGCCCGTTCAACAGGTGGACCGCTCCCGGGCCGGACGTGGCCACGCACACGCCCGTCTGGCCCGTGAACTTGGCGTGGGCGCAGGCCATGAAGGCCGCCATCTCTTCATGCCGTACCTGGGTGAATCGGAGCTTGTCCTGGGCGCGGTCGAATGCTCCCAGCAGCCCGTTAATCCCGTCTCCCGGATACCCGTAGACGCGGTCAACACCCCACTCGCAGAGACGCTTCACCACAAAGTCGCTTACGGTCTCGGCCATGCCGAACCTCCGATTGTGTTTACACTTAAGTTTATGGCTTTTCACCACGGGTTGTTAATAAGGTGCTTGCTGTAGAGGTCTGAATAATTGGATGGAGAGATGCAGACTTGAATGATTGAAAACCGCTGCGGTTTCTGGCATAAGGGTTTTTCGATGCTTCACGGACGGAAACGTGCCGCCTGATCGTCATCGACGCCTCGCGCTGCTCGATCCCGTTGTCGCTCGCGGCATGGTCCGGCGGCTCCGGCTCACGCACCTGCTCGGCCGCTTTCCGGAGCGCCCGATCTGGGCGCTCTTCATGTTCATCAACGGCTTCATCGCCATCGCAATTCTTGCGGGCGTGGCGATGGCCTCTCACACGCCCTTTATTTTCCCTTCGCTCGGACCAACAGCGATCCTCCTCTTCTATACCCCGCTTTCTCCCACTGCCTCGCCGCGCCATACGCTCTACGGACACGCCATTGGCATCCTGTGCGGCTACGGATCCCTCGCGCTCATGGGACTGCGCCACGCCGCGCCCGCAATCGGTGAAAACGTAGATGAGCGGCGGGTGATGGCGGCCGCCCTCTCGCTCGCGCTCACCGCGGGACTGATGATCCTCCTGAAAGCGGCGCATCCGCCCGCCGGCGCCACCACGCTCATCATTTCGCTGGGCGTGGTGGTAAAGCCGTTCTATCTGGTCTTAATCGAAATCGCCGTCGGTCTGCTGGTAGGACAGGGGATCGTGATCAACCGCCTCGCGGGCCTCGATTACCCCTTATGGGCAAGGCGCGTCGAGACTCCTACAGCGTCACAGCCGGCGCCAAATGAAAATTACGCTGACGGGGCGGGTGGGTGAAAGAGAACAATGAAAGTGATGCCTCATTTTCGGGCGCACCTGTAGCGGCGGGTTTACCCCAGGCTTGTCCAAATTAG
>JBOGJW010000283.1:0-5704 GCA_050745245.1 Terriglobia bacterium
GGACTGCACTGCGGAAGGCGAAGGCGGATTGAAATGGTTGCGGATGTAGAAATCGCTGACGGGAGTGTACTCGCCTTGAAGCGAGCGCAGGTCAAACTCGACAATCAAAGGATCGGCGGAGATGAAGTGATGGTCCGCTTTGAGCCGCGCGGCAGAAAGCAACACACTACCGCCGCCAAGCACTATAAATTTTCGCCGGTTCACATTGGCTATTATAGCCAAAGAAGGAGGCGATGGAGGTTATTCCAGCTCGACGCCGTCTCCTACCGCCATTTCGCGCAGGCTGCGGACCACGATGGCTACCGAGGATTTCGGTTCGACTCGCAGGATAACGAGTTCGCCCAGCGTTTCGCGCGGCGTTTCCGGAGCGAGCGGAATCAGCCCCTGAAATCCCCTCACGAGTTTGTTGCGGAAGATGGCGTAAACGCGATATTGCTGCCCCGGAGCCACTCCCTGATTGGAGCCGATGTCAAGAAAGGCGATGCTTCCGCGCGCCAGATACGCCGAGGAGGCCGGGCTGGCCACGATCAACCCGCGCAGCTTTCCGTTTGGCGGAGCGAACCGCGCAAGAGATGCTGGCGGCGTGTACTCCGGAATCGGCTGCGGCGTGTAAGGCACGGCGATATCCTGCGCCTCGATGCCGTTGCACGAAAAAACCACGCGCGCAATCGCGCCCTGCGGCCTCACTTTGACCACGCGCACGAGTCCGGTGTTGTTGTAGGGCCAGCCGAGTTTGCGGATGTCATACCGCTGCAGCGTGTACCATGATGCGGGCGGCAGAATCTGATTTTCGAGCTTCCCCGGATGCCACGTGGGGCTCAGTGTGGAGCCCGTTTCCGGGCGCACAGTGGAGTAGGCTTCTCCGGCCTGAAACTGCTGCTGGCCCACCCCGCGCAGGTAAACGTAGTCGCCGGGAACGAACTGGTGCAGCGGCTCGTCAAGGTCATTGTCCGAGCCGTTGAACACGCGAATGTCGCCGTTTAGTTGTTCGCTGGCGATGAACCCGGTGCACTGAAACTGCGAAAAGGTCGCCGCGGGAACCGGGCGCGCATCCGAAGAACCCCCAGCCGAGGCAACGCCGCCGCCGAGAAGAACGAATGAGAGCAGCCAAACGGCGGCCCGTCTTACAGGGTAATCACATCGTGACGTAATCATAAAGTAAAACGCTAACGTCTCTTGCCTCGAAAGTCAAGGCCGAGGCTCGCACGCGTATCGAGCAGGTGAGCGGACGGGAAGACTACCGTCACTCTCGGTTTCATTGCAGGCAGGTCCTTCCCTGGCGCTCAGGATGACACTTAGCTTTTAACAGGAGTTGCGCCGGGCGGCGCGAGACATTCACGCCAACGTCTGGATTTGAACTGTAAGGGAGCACTGCGCTTCGCGACCGCCGCCGAGCTCGCATTCCCAGACCGCCATCACTGAGGAACCCTGGTAAACAAGCTCGATGCCGGATTCTGACTGCGAGATGGTCTCGACTGGCGCTATCCACCAGCGCGCCGCGCCGGGAGCCTCCAAGGTGATCTGCACGCGCTGCCACTCATCGGTCATGGAGAGTTGCGGTGCAACGAGCTCGCCCTTCCATTCGAGCGGATACCGCGAGCCATCCGCTTCGAAATAGCGGTCGGGGCTATTCGGCGCGAGCAGGTTGAAAACCATTTCGACGCCCGCCGCCCAGGGCGTGGCTGCTGCGGAATCCAGGAAAAAGCTGTGCTGGCAGCTTGTGGACCAGCGCTGCCCGTCGCACCGGATTGAGAATCGCTTAAGCGCGCGCGCCTTGATTTGCGCGCCCGCAACGCGCCCCTCGCCGTCATACGTCATGCTGAAATCGGCCACGCCATGCGGCTCGGCGCCCAGCTTCCACTCGCCTCCCGCCAGCTCCTCGCATTCTTCCAGGGCCAGCCGGTCGAAATCAGTGAAGCTCTTGCGCGCCGGGAAAAGGTACGTTCTGAACGCGTGGCGCGCATAGCGGTCATACTGCAGCCGGGAAGCAAAATCGGTTCCCTTGGTGCGAACCTGGTCGTGGATTGAGACAGGGGCGTCGCTGGTCTGCGGCTTGGGCTCGGGAGCGCGCCCGATCTGCCGGTGATAAGCCTCCGGGCGCCGCATCAGCGAATTGATGACTTCCAGCCGGGCCGGCTTGTAGCGCATGCTGGAGATTGTGCCGCCGTCGCCCGGCCGGACCACCGCGGAGTACTCAGAACACTCGACCAGGACCTCCTCGCGGCCGTCCACATCAAAGTCTTCCACCTGGATCGCAGCCTCCGGCGGAGCCGGCAGGCCGCCGGCCCGGTCCATAAGAACCTCCGCGTGGATCAGGTGGCGAAGGACTGCGCTGCGAAGGTGCGGCGAATAAAGCCCGCCGAAGATTCCGTGCCAGTAGGCGTCATTACACTGCGCGGCCAGCAGATGATCCTGCGCCTCTCTCAATACCGTATTCTCAGGCGCCTCGGGATCGATGTCCTCGCAGAGGCGCCGCCAGCGCCGGAAGCCGCGGAGGACGAGTTTCTGCGTCTGGTTCGACTCCGGATACTTGCTCATGAAGCTGAGCCACGGCGCGCCGCAGAGGAATCGCCGGAAACGCTCCCCTTGGGGGATCTGGTGCGTCTCCTCCAGGCAATCCTGAAACGCGGCGGAAGCGGGCGCCGGCAGCGCCCAGCTCATCATCTCCGGATAGGAGGCGGAGGGCAGGTAGACCCGGCGCGTGGGGCGATGCGCCGCCAGATAATCGGAAAGCGTCGTCACATTCAGCCAGTCGCGGGCGCTCTCGAGCGCCTCGAAAAATTGGTCAAGCCAGCCGTGCGTGTAGCAGTGCTCGTAAGTTCCCGGCCAAACGCCGAATTTCTCGCAGTCATCGCCCACCGCGAATAGGGCGCTCTTTTGGTTCAGGCCCGAGCGCAGGATCGAGAGCGTCTCGCCGGGTTCGCGAAACGGTATGGTGTAGCGCAGCGACTGCAAGCTCGGAACCAGCGTCAGGGGCAGCGCCGATTCCTCCGTCAGGTAAGCCTGGTGCAGGTCTTCCCCCTCCAGCCCCGCCCCGAGGAAGTGCGTGTGATCCAGCACTGTGTAGCGAACGCCCGCCGCGACGAGACTCGGAATCAGCCCCTGCTCCCAAACGCGCTCGGCGATCCAGGCGCCCTCCGGCGCCGCGCCAAAGCGCTCGCGCAGGTATTCCGACTGGCGGCGAATCTGCGTGACGCGCCCTTCAGGGGCGATTGCGGCAAGGATTGGCTCGTAAAATCCGCCGCCAACGTGCTCCACCTGCCCTCGCGCGCTCAGCTCGCGGAGCTGATCGATAAATTCGGGATGGTGCTCTTCCAGCCAGCGAAGCAGGATGCCGGAAAAATGCAGGCTCAAGCGTACGCCCGGATGGCGGCGCAGAACGTTCAGGAAAGGCTGATAGGAGTCCTGAAATGCCTTCTCGATGACGTGATCAAAATTCCCGACCGGCTGATGGGAATGCATCAGCAGGCATAGCGAAACCTTTTCATGCATGAAAACTCCGGGCGCGGCGAATCAGTAACCGGCGGCAGCGCGCTGCTCGACCGGCACTGCGCCGCTAATTAGATTAGAATGTCTCGCATCGTTTGTCAGTAGCAAGAAATCGCGAGAGGCGGCTTAGCCCCGCCAATCAGGGTGGCGGGATAAACCCGCCGCTACAGACGTGCCCGAAACAGAGGCGTACCTTCGGAGAGGCTCTATTGAGCGCGAAGCAACATCCTGCACAGAAGGGCAATCAGCAACCGGACTGCAGAGCACTGCTGAAATACTGCCAGTCGCAGCTTGGCCCCATACTTCGATGCCTGGTGCAGGCGGTAGAGATCGAGTCGCCTACTAATTCCAAACCGGCGGTGGACCGGCTGGCGGCGTTCTTCGCCGAAGAGTGCCGCAAGCGGGGCGGCGCGGTCCAGCTCTGGCGGCACAAAAGCGCCGGAAACGCGCTGACGGCGGAGTTCTGGGGTTCCAGTCGAGGCGCAAAGCCCATCCTCCTGCTTGGCCACCTGGACACGGTCTGGGAGTTGGGCGCGATTTCCCAGATGCCATTCCGCGTGCGGAAGGGCCGCGCCTACGGGCCGGGCATTCTGGACATGAAAGCCGGGGTGGTCTGCGCGCTTTGGGCGGTTGACGCCCTGCGCGCCGCCGGAATATCCCTCCGAAACCCCGTGCGGCTTTTCCTTAACGCCGACGAGGAGACCGGCTCCTCCGCCTTCCGCTCCCGAATCTTGGCCGAGGCGCGGAAAGCGAGAGCATGCCTGGTGCTCGAGCCGGCGGCTGAGTGTGGCGCGCTCAAAACCTCGCGCAAGGGGGTTGGCCAGTTCCGGATTGTGGCGGAGGGCCGGCTGGCCCACGCCGGTATTAACCCGGGGGCAGGCGTGAACGCGATCAACGAGCTGGCGCACCAGCTTGTGCGGCTGGAAGAATTCGCCGGGCGCGGCGTGACGCTGAACGCCGGCGTGATCGTAGGCGGAACGCGCCCCAACGTGGTGCCGGAGCGCGCAACGGCTCACATCGACGTTCGCATTCCGCGCGTGCAGGATGGCAAGCGGATTACACGCCAGATCATGGGACTTAAGCCGGTGCTACGGGGAGCGCGCCTGCACATCACCGGAGGCATCAATCGCCCGCCCATGGAGCGCCGCGTGACGGTTGCGCTGTTCGAGCAAGCACGCGAGCTCGGCCGGAGCATGGGGTTGGATCTTCAGGAAGCCTCAACCGGCGGCGGCTCCGACGGCAGCTTCGCGGCTGCCCTGGGCGTGCCAACGCTGGATGGCTTGGGGGCCGTCGGCGCGGGCGCGCACGCCCGCCACGAGCACGTCATCATCCGCGAACTCCCCCGCCGCGCCGCCCTGCTGGCCGCAATGCTGGCAACCGTATAGCGGCGTATTTGTAAGTATTGCGAACAGGTCCTTCGAGTGGCCATACTCTGCGGCCAGAGAATCGCTGGGTAAAATCGCGGGTGGCGGAACGTCATCTTTTTCGAACTATTAAGCGCCTGTCGGTTTTGTGCGGTGTTGCTTCCGCGCGATGGCCACCCATTCTCTGACAATCGATGGCAGCCTCTTCATAACTTCCGAACCAAAAAGGACTTCGTCGACATACCCCATATGCAGTATATCCACTATTCGACACAAGTAGGAGCGGCCATCGTTCCACCACGTGTTGTAATCGTCCACCATCAGGTAGTGTCTTACGTGAACCTTTTCATGCTCTCGAAGTTCTTCGAGCTCCATCCCATCGAGCAGGCTTTCGTACACGCCGTCGGCAACGCGGCTGCCGAATGTCGTGGTGTAGTAGTACTCTTTGATTTCCCAGACAGCTATTGGGTTGATTGTGCTCGGAAAAGCACCGTCGACTCGCCGTGCAAGGGTACGCAGAGGCGCACCATGATACGTAATGGCTGTCAGCCCTCTCGGGTCGTAATCGCACGGAAAGCCGGCCGAATTTGCTTCAATCAGCATGTTGATCACGCAAGTGAAAAAAGCTTTCCCCTTCTTCGGCCCCGATTGTTTATTCAGCGGCAGCGGACACTTCGGTTGCAACTTGTCGCGGAGACCCCGGAACGCCTCCCGCGCTTTCGAGAGGTCCATAAGGCTGGTGCGCACAGTCCCGTTCAGAACGCGTGCCCGGTATTCAAAGTACGCCACGAGATTCGCCCCGAGCTCCGTCGCCTCCCCCTGGTTATCAACAATATGGGAGATCCCCAATC
>JBOGJW010000284.1:0-4216 GCA_050745245.1 Terriglobia bacterium
AGTCCGCACTCCGTCCACGCACTCAACCTAAAGTTTCCGTATTTCAATTTAAATTATTGATAATAATATAGTTATAGCTGGCGGAGATGGTGGGATTCGAACCCACGGGCCCGGTTTTGCCAGGCAAGACGCTTTCGAGGCGCCCCCGTTATGACCACTTCGGTACCTCTCCGCGCTGAACTGGGCAAATACGCTGAACTACGCGCGCCGCGGTTAACTGGCTGTCTCATCCCGCACGGCGACGGTGGTCTGCCTGCAAGGAAAAGCCCACGGTTGGAAAGGTGCAACCGTGGCTACCGGCGAGGCCGGCAAGATGCCGTCGCTAGGTCAGCCTGCGGCGGCGCTGCGCGAAAAAATCATGTAGCATCGCGGCGCATTCCGCGGCCAGAATTCGCCGGGTGACAGAAACCTTATGGTTCAACTTTCGGTGGTTCAGCACTTTCAGCGCTGAGCCGGCCGCGCCCGCCTTGGGATCCTCCGCGCCGAAAACCAAGCGGCCAATTCGCGCTTGAACAATGGCCCCGGCGCACATCGCGCACGGCTCGATTGTAGCATACAGGGTATATTCGCGGCCCAGACGATAGTTGCCCAGTTTTCGGGCGGCGCGCCGCAGCGCCAGCACTTCCGCGTGGCCGGCGGGGTCACGCAGCGCGACTGGCCGGTTGTGCGCCCGGGCGACCGCGTGCTCCCCAAAAACGAGCACCGCGCCCACCGGAACTTCGCCCTCAGCCTCGCCGCGGAGCGCCTCGCGGAGCGCAAGGCGCATGAACTTGCGGTCGGCGGCCGCTTGCGATTCCTCCTCACCCGGCCGTCCCTGCCGGGCCCCCTTCACTTTGAGAGAGCGTGATGTGTTCTGTTTCGGACCAAGACGAACGCGCGGAGTTGCGGTCCGCGAGACGGTCTCAACCGCCACGGGTTTTCTCCTTGGCGGCCACAAAATCGAAGATGCCATCGCTCAGGGACGCACGCGCCTGGGTTGGATCGACGCGCGCCGGCAGATCGATTTCTCCCAGCATTTGCACTGTTCCCTTTCCTGTCTGCTGGGCGTCTGGCCGAAGCTGGCCCCAGAGAATCAGCCTGCGCGGCGCAAGTCCAGCCTGCAAGTCGCCCGGGCCGAAGCCGGGAATTCCCGCACGCACGCTCACCTCGGCAGCGGTTTCGCTGATCTCGATGTTTGCCGGTCTCCGCAGTTCCCGCTCTGCGTGCAGCCAGTCCTCGAGCGCTTGCCCATGATTGCGCCCGCGCGCGTCGAATAGCTCATAAGCGCGGTAAGCAATCGCCCTGCGGATGGACTCCTCGAAGGCGCCCAGCTCTTGGCCGGAAACGATACGGATCCCGGGGACGTGTGGAGATGGCGCAGCGCTTTCCGCGTTTTTTGATTTCATCGTTGTACCGGCGATTTTACGGATACGATTGCAGATAGCACGCACCGCGATTCTACGTCATCACGGAGCACCTTGTCGCTTGGTCCGCGGCCGCACAAAGAGGCCTCTTATCCCAGCACCAGATCCGGATGATACACACTGCCGGAAACGTGGCGGGCCACCGCAATCAGCCGCCGGTTGGCGTCGAGCACCTTCAGGATGGCCATAGCCGGTGAGCGCCCTGGCCGCATGCCTCGCTGGGGATTAAAAATCTGGGCCAGCTCGAACGCGCGCCCGTATCGGACGCATTTTTCTTCGCGCCCGCGCACCACGAGCTCCGGACAATCCGGCAGCAAGCCTTCGAGCGGCACGATCAGTTCAGCGACTTTTCCAGCCTCGGCAGCGTCCTTCAATTTGTCGAGTGTCACCGAGCGTGATTCGCGGAACTCCGCGACCGCGGTGCGCCGCAACTGCGCCAGGTGAGCCGGGCATTCAAGGCGCTTTCCGATATCGCAGGCGAGCGAGCGGACGTACGTCCCTCCCGAACACTCCACCGCGAACCGGGCCACGTCGCCGTCAAAACCAAGCAGCTCCAGCGCATAGATCTCCACTTCGGCGGGAGCGAGAGTTACTTCCTGGTGCTGCCGCGCCAGCTCGTATGCGCGCACGCCCGCGACGCGCTTCGCGGAAAACGGAGGAGGAACCTGCTGGATTCTCCCCGTAAACTCTCCCAGCGCTTTTTCGAGGCTCGCGCGATCCGGCCGGTGCGCGACGGGCTCCGACGTGCGCTCGCCAGTCGCATCGTAGGTGTTGGTAGAGAAACCGAAGCGGAAGGCGCCTTCGTAAGCCTTGCGGGACTTCAAGTAGAACTGCGCGAAGCGCGTGGCCCTGCCCAGCGAGAGCGGCAGCACGCCAGTCGCAAACGGATCCAGCGTTCCAAAATGCCCCACCTTCTTGATTCGGAGCAGGCGGCGCACCTTCGCAACCACATCGTGCGACGTGAGTCCTGCGGGCTTGTCGATGATCAGAACGCCGTCTGCTTCCATCGTTTTGGTCTGTCATTCTAAGCGGAAGCAAGGGTCCGCCTTTAGATTAGCAGGTTGCTGAAAAGTCCTGTTGAAGCGGCGTAGCGGAGATTTTATATCGTCAGTAATCCAGTACTATCAGTGGCCGCATGGCGGCATGAAGCCGCCACTACACGTTTTCCAGCAACCCGCTAGAAGAATCAAAACAGCAGCCCCGCAGGCGGAGACTACCCGTCCTTTTTCGCCAATTCCTGCAGCAGCCGCTCGATGCGAACGCTCTCCTCGGGCCCGTGGTCGAGAATAAACATAAGCTCCGGCGCCCGGCGCAGGCGGAGCCGCCGGGCCACTTCGCGGCGGAGATATCCGCCGGCGGACGCAAGGCCTTCCAAGGTGCTCTGCTGGGCCGGCTCATCTCCAAGCACGCTCACGCCGATGCGGGCGTGCTGAAAGTCCGCGCTCAGCTCCACGCGGGTGATCGTGATGAATCCGATGCGCGGGTCGCGTAATTCCCCCGCGATCAGCCCGGCCACGACGCTCCGAATCTGATCGGCGAGGCGCTCTGTGCGGTGTGATGTCGTCGCCATAAGACCCGGCGGCATCGGGCCGCCTGCATAATATCTCAAGGCATCGAGCCGGGTATGGTTTATCTCGGCCAAGTTTTACGCTTAAGTATAACCCGGCGCGGCGTTTGACGGCACCCACAGGTGAATTCCGAATTCCAGATTCCGGATTCCGAAGCGGCGGACAAGGCCAACGAGAAAGATAAAGACAAGCACGAACAGCGGAGAAAAAAAGGGAGACTTCTAACGAGGTAAGAAAGGAGATATTTCTAACAGGTTGTTGAAAAACCCTGCTCAAGCTGGGTAGCGGCGATTTTATATCGCCATGGATCCAGCATTCTCAATGGTTGCATGGCGGCGTAAAGCCGCCGCTACACGTTTTTCAACAACCTCTTAGTAATACTAGGTTAAGTTATACGAACTATCATTGAATACTGTCATGCACCAAGCGCAACGACCACTGAGCCTAATCAGCAGCGCCAGCAGTTGCTTCCGAACTCGGGGCAGGCTCCAGATCGCACCAGAAGTTTTTTTTAAGGCGCGACTGCTCGGAGCGGAGAAAGGCATAGGCGATGGTGACCAGGCAGACGTGGTGATGCCAGCCCAACCATTGGCGGCCTTCGTAATGGTCCAGACCGAGCTCTTCTTTCAATTCGCGATAGTCCTGTTCGATCCGCCAGCGAGCTTTGGCGATGCGGACGAAACGGCGGAACCCCACCGGCTGAGAGCCGAGTTGCGCCAGCCAGTATTTCGTGGGCTGCTTCTCGCCTTCCGGCCACTCTACGAGCAGCCATTCCACAATACGCGGCGGGTGCGCCTGTTTCCGCCACCCATGCGCCGCCCACACCGGCAGCATGGCGAAGCGAGAGCGCTGCGGACCCTTGCTGCCCTCCCGCCATGTCACGCGGCGCCACGCCGAGGCGGGCAAGTCCCGAGCAACCTTCTCCAGGCTTTCCGGCCGTGCCAGCGCCTCCAGGGGAGGATATTTCCGAGGCCGCCCGATCTTCTTTCCTTTCGGCGCAGGCCTGCGAACGTTGGGGTTTTCGGTCCAGACCACTGTCGCCGGTTCGACCTGGACTGCATATTGAAGATGACGCTCTCGCAAAGCTTGCCGAAAACCGAAGTCATTGCCATAGGCCGAGTCGCCCAGAACCGGCAAGGGTGGCAAGCCCCAGGCCAACGCTTGGTCGATCTCTTCCAGCGCCAGTTGCGTCTTGCTGCGGTACTCGGTTCCCTGCGGCAGTTTGACCTCTTCGGCTCGTGCCGC